>DATKVL010000353.1:0-6464 GCA_035530115.1 Dehalococcoidia bacterium
TGGCTTTCTACGCCTGTCTATTCACTATAATTTCCGTCATTGACCTGGAGCACGGGCTCATCCTGAACAAGGTGGTTTATCCCAGCATGGTTGTGGCTTTGCTTCTGGCTTTATTGCCTCAGTCCTGGCTTACCCAGTGGATAGTTACCGGAATTGCCAACGCTGCACTAGGCGGAGCCATTGGCTTTGCCATATTCCTTTTGATTGCCATAGTCTCCCGTGGCGGCATGGGTTGGGGAGATGTTAAACTCGCTGCTTTGATTGGTCTGGCGACTGGCTTTCCCCTGGTTTTTTTCTCCATTATTATGGGGGCTATCCTCAGTGGCATAGTGGCTGTGGCTCTGGTGATAGCTAAAAAGAGAAAACGCCGGGAGACAATCCCCTTTGGTCCCTTCCTTGCCCTAGCCGCCATGATAACATTGCTCTGGGGAAGTAATATACTAAGCTGGTACTTGGGACTGTTGTGACTCAGGCGGGCTCACTTTCTTCTGAACAGGGCAAAGAAACGGTCTTGATATTCCGGGAATAGACCCCAGCGATTTAACTCAATCACCAACTCCGGGGCTCGGGAAAGGTTGCGACTTGCTTGCTCAAAAAGCTCTTCAATGTAATTTCGGGCACCCTCGGGCACTCCACTGGCATCTATGTCTAAAAAGCCCCTGCGATTAAATTCAGCTACATTAGTGCGAACCGACTTATTAGTTAGCTCATAGATGAACATGAGCAAGGATACATCCCAGAGTTCCTCCACCCCCCTGATTAAGGTGCTTAAGGGGTTATGCTGCTCCTCTATTTGGGAGCTGAGCTTATTTATCACCTGACTGATAGGCTCGGAGACAACGTTCATCCCCCCGGGTTCGTTCTTATATCGGTAAAATATGCCCGATTCATAAGGGCGCTCTCGAGCCATCATCGCCACGTATCTTCTCGCCTGCTCGCTAAAGCCTTCCACATTGACCAGGTAAGCAGGAGTAACAATTTTGGGCCTTTCTGCAATTACCTTTCCATCCCTGACCACACTAAGGTTTCCCACCAGTTCAGTGACAACGTAATAATCAATGACAGAACTGCCAAAAGTGTCCAGTTCTTGCCGTGGTGCTCTGATTAACTCCGTGTGCTCCAGAGCATATTTAATTTTGTCATCTCTCTCCATATCAATTCGACCCTTTTATATTTTAAAAAAACATCTTGACCGTGTAAAAGTTATGCGTTATTTTGTCTTTGCCGGCAATTATGTTGCCAGTTTCAGTGCTATGACCAGGAACAAGGTATTCCACATCAAGCTGAGATAGTTCGTCAATGCTCTTCCGTAGTAAGGAAGGGCTGCCACCAGGGAAGTCAGTCCTGCCTATGCTACCAGCAAAGACCACGTCACCGCTGACCAATATTTTATCCTCTTCTAGATAAAGGGAAACAGAACCGGGAGAATGTCCCGGAGTAAAGAAAACCTTGACCGCTACCTTATCATTTTTAGCCCCCAGGGACAAATCGCCCTCCTTAAGATAAAAGGAGGGATTAACCTGCGGCGGCTTACCTCCAAATGCTTGAAAGAACATCTTCCCCATCGTGCGATAAAATTCATCCTCCTCACGGGATAAAGTAAACAAAGCACCACTTTTTTCCACCACCAATTCAGTGGCTTCAATATGGTCAGGATGGCTATGGGTGGCAATCACCAGACCAATATCCTCCATTTTGAAGCCATCCCCCTCCATAGCCTGAGCCAGTGAATCAAAACAGGGCTCTCCAAGCTCATTCCTGACATGGCCAGGGTCAACCAATACGTGCGGACGCTCCCCCCTTAAAACCGAGGGCCAGAGAATGGCATTGCAGTTATTCCCTCTGCCTTGCCATACATAACAATAAAATTTTTCCGCTAACTTCACAGATTCATGATAAATCATCACTATCACCCAAACTCACTTTGTTGAACCCTCAAATATTATAGGCTAAAATGCATTGTTAACGCTAATAATGTCGCTACCCTGTCATTGCGAAGACCGGTAGTGCTGAAGCAATCTCAAAGAATGGGGATGTGAGGTGGCTTCGCCTTCGGCTCGCAACGCCGTAGGGAGAGGGAACCTATATGGGTGAGCTAAAGAGTGCCTGGGAAATTGCTCAAGAGAAAGCAAATAGATTGGGCAAGCTGTCAGTCGAGGAAAAGGAACACCAAGAAAGACAAAGGTATCGCCAAATCGGGCAGGTGCTGGCACAAAAATGGCTTGACAGTTCCCAAAAACTGAATATGACTGCGGAGCTAAACAAGCACGAAGAAAAGGAGAGAGAAATAATAACGCAGGCCTTAATCGAGCACCTGGTAGAGGCTATCGAGTTTACAACTACCCAGGGTATAAATAGCGCGAAAAGGGTAATCGAGGCGATAAGCAGCTTAGGGCCTGAATTGCAGCCAAAGGCAGAAGAAATAGGCCAGCTTGTTCAAGAGTATGAAGGGGCAGAACAAAAGATAAGACAGGAACTGGAAAGCGACTACAGGGAAACCTTGCACCAATTGAGAATCTCAGGAACAGCAGTGGATGCTATCAATATCGAAGCCGACCACAAATGGCAAGTAGCCCGGCAGGGACTCGTTGAAGCTTTTACCCCAAGGCTCAACGATTTGAAGCAAGCATTAATTAGCTACTAAACATTCCCGATAATTTGTCATGGGGCACAGAGCGCCAGACGCTGAGTGTAAATTCCTTGGCGGCGGTCGTAGTCGGTCTGGATGGCCTGGACTCGATAGTTCTCCCCCGAGATGCCGCAGCGCTCGTCGGTAATCTCCACGACATCGAGGAGCTCCTGGCCGACGTTGGTGGGGACCACGAGATTGCCACGCTTCGCTCGCAATGACATTTGGCGGAGAATGGCGTCGGCCCTCCCCTGGGCCCTGGTGGCGTCTTGGAGGTTGGGGTCGTAGTCCTGCTCCAGGATATCGATGGCCAGGCTGAGGAGATCCCAGTCCAGGGCTTCTTCCAAGACACGGTTGTCAGAGTCGTCCCGGCCGATGGCTCGAGCGCGGGATACGGTGACGGCCTCGGTGTATTTACCGCTCAGGATGGCGTGGTCGGTGCCGTAGGAGTAGCAGCTACTCTCGCTGGCCAGGGGGTTCTTGGTGAAGGCTTCCTGGCCTCGAAATACGAGTTTGTCGGGGACGAACGATAGGAGCTTGCGTATTGCGCTATCTCCCCGCGTGCCGGGGTTGACGGTGAAATCGGGGTAGAAGTTATTGATGGCAGAGGACTGGGGTTTGGCGGGGGTGTTGGTGAGCTTGATACCGACCCGGGCGAGGATTTGATAGAGGATTTGCCAGACGCTCTTGGGGTTGACGGCGTCCTTGTTCCACCTCATCTGATAGCGGGCAGTCCAGCGGTCCATGAGGCCCCAGCCGTCCAGGCAGGTGAGGGTGAAGCGGGATATGTTAGCTTCTGAGGAATACTCCCATGAATCAATCCAGTAGGTGCCGGCCTCGGAGGTCTCTTTGCCTGCCGTTGTCTTATAGCCGAGCTTGAGGACCACCTCACTTCGCTTTTTGAGATTGGCGAGGCTGCCTTGGCCAGGGCTGGCGTATTGGCCCTTGGAGTTATCGAGCTCCAGTACGAGATTGCCCCGCCCGACTGAAGTCGGGCTCGCAATGACATTTGTTTGCAATGTCACGATGTCCTTGGTCAAGTCGAGGGGCGAGTCGGCGGGGCGGGGGGCTCTCCAGACTCCGTCGGGCCTTTCCAGCCACCAATAGTCGGCAGTGCTGGCGATTCTGAGCCCATAGGCCGGGCTGACGTCCAGGAAGGGCTTAGGCTCGGTAAAGGTCGTATCGCTCCAATACGTGCCTTTTACCATGAGGCAAGCGAGGGGACGGGTGTAGGCGGTGGTGCCTGCGAACTTCTCTACAGCGATGATACGGTTCGTCTCGTAGCTCTGGGCCGATGCCGGCAGGTGGCAGTCGGGGTATTCATAGGTGATATCCTCTCCGTCCGGGGACATAATGAAGCTCTCGAGGGCACCAAAGTTGTAGGTATCCGAAAACCAGGTGCGGAATAGATCGAAGTGATTATAGGGGCTGTCGGACTCCTTAGCAGCAAGGACTATCTCGCAGCATGGCCAGAAGGCGTTGAAAGTAGCGCCGATGCCGTAGGTATCGAGCAAGGGATGGTTGGCGTCGGCCCAGGTGTGTTGCGTGGCTTCCTGGGTGCTGGTGTCCAGGGTTATGCCGTTAAGCTCGTTGGACTTAAGGGCGAAGCAGACGACGATATCGCCGGTCCCCCACCAGCACGCAGCCATAGAAAGGACGTCGGCATAGTCAACGAGCTGGGCATCATCCCAGGTGTCGCCGTAGTCATGGCTATAATACTTCCAGAGGACGTTGCCGGTGGTGCGGTAGAAGATATAGACCCTGGCTCCGCAGGCGGCGATGGCACAGGGGCCGGTGCAGTCGGTGGCTATGAGCTCCCATTCATCGAACCAGGAAACGAGGGAGATGGGGAAGGAAAGAGGAAATGAAGGGGGAGCGTTGAAGGGGGAAAAGAGCTTCTGGTAGTAAAGGTTGCTGCCTTCTACCCGGATGCGGTGCATAGAGCCCTGGCCGTCGAAGGCGATGCCATGATGGCTGTCGGATTCGCTGCCGGTATAGATGCGTGTCCACGTGAGGCGTTTAATGCCCTGCTCGAAGTCCCGGACTTCGGCTTCGACATAGGGGAGGCGGTGGGACTTCTTCTGGGCAGCTTCCAGGGTGGCGGTAAGGGTTCTCATGCTATCCTTGCCATACTAAACCAGGGGGAGTATATCTGCCCACCCTGCAAATCCAGGTCACCTCCAGATGCTTGATAAAATCCTAGCTCCACATAGTCGTTCACAGCCAGGTTATAAATGGTAACTATTGTGAGGCTGGTAACACCACCGGAATCGGTCACCGCCTGAAAGTGCTGTCCAGCTATGACCGTAGTCCCATTCAGCTTGATTTGAGCATGCCGTCTTCCTGTGGCGTTGGCAGCAAACTGCCCGCCGCCAGCAATCATATACTTGCCTGCTGTTTTACAGGTGAGCCGGCTATTATTGGTGACGGTGTCGTGTATTTCGTCAGTATCCCAATCCTCAGTATCGAAAGCGGAGAATACCACGGTGCCAGTTGGTAGTGTCTGGTCTGTGGAATGGTAAACCCGGCAAGACTTGTCCATGACTCCGCCGCCAGTACCCTGAAGGTCAACCCAGGCCGAACCGTTGTAGATATACCATTTATGCTCGTCGTCCCGGTAGAAGAGCTGGCGTTCGACGGGGCTGGAGGGGAAGCTGGTGCCGTGTATGAGTTCGTGGATGTCCTCGCTCTCCCACTCGGTCTTGGTGAGCTCGAGGCCGACGTCTATGTGCTTAATTCCTGAGTTGGCCATTAAAAGAAAGCCTCCTTGATAATTTTGGCGATGATGAGCCAGGCGATGACTCCGATGGCTCGGCCGAACATATAGTAGTGATACTCGGAGGCAATTTGCTTCCGGAGTTCCTTGTGCACGGACTTGTGCTGTGGAGGCCAGGGGCAAAGGACTTCACAGAGACCTTCCACAAAGGCGTGCCACTCAGCATAAGTGCTCAGAAAGGTGGAAAAGCTAATGCCTTTCAGGAATTCCATTAGTCCTCTTCCTTCTTCTCCTGGATATGTGTTACCGTCCGCTCACCAAACCACCAGAGAATACAAGGGATGGCCAGGCCGATGAACCACTGCGGGGCGGTGATTTTCTCGATGACGACCTGGGCGATGACAGCAGCAAAAATGATGGTGACGACAGGCCTGGTGGCTCCCCGGAATATCTCCACGATTGGGTTGCTCATTTTAGTTCCCTCGCTGCGCTCAGGATGACATTGTGAACGCTCTGAGAGGCTCAAGGAAGCCCCTGTTTTCCTTTTTCCGTGTCTTTCATTAAACCTTCTCCCGCAAGCTTTTGTGCTAAATCAAGGCTCTCAGCGTGTCTGGAACTTCTTTGTCGGCCTTATGGTAATGGTTTGCCAGATGTCGGGCTGCTTTGACCTTTTCCTCGCGGGTGGCATCGACTTGCTGGCCGCGATAGCCGCCGGGGCTGAGGACAGCGACAGCGGCAGGCATGCGGTCCCAGTCCACGGTCTTCTCGATATCGAGCCTTCCCTGGAGAGCTCGCATGATGGCTTTGGTATGATGGGGGAGCTTCCAGGTGCTGGGGTCCTCATGGTCACCAACGATGGCGAAGGCTTCCCTGGGTAGTCCCTCTTTGGTCTTCTCTTTTTCTACTGCTTCCTTTACTCTTGATTTAGGCACGGTTCCTCCTTATACGGTGAATACTGCGATGACTACGGCGTCCCTGGGGTTTCCCTCGGGGATCGCCAGGATTACGTGGCGGCCGGTTACCATCTCGGCCGAGGCAATATTCCGGGCGACATTAAGGTTGTCGAAATAGGTAGTCAAGGACCCTGCGAGCTGAACGCCGGCCTTGTAGGTACCCCCG
>DATKVL010000354.1:0-5167 GCA_035530115.1 Dehalococcoidia bacterium
ACCAGAGGTTCACCCTGTCCTTGCACCTGATAGTTAATGTTAATACCATTAAGCTTGGCTAGCGGCATGATGCAACCCTCTTCCTCTTTTATCTTACTGCAAGTATATAACAATTGATTTATCGAATGAAGCTCCAGGTAACGAAAACTCATTTTGTGTAACTCACTTAATTCGCCTGTTAGTGAAAATTTGTGGTGGCCTATAGCTCAGCAAATAGAATGACGTCCTTCAGAACCAAGTTTTGGTAGTCTGAATTGCTCCAGGTGCTCCGACTCACTCCTGCTTGTTGAAGGACCAGATAGCGGCAGTCAGTAACACTACCCCTGCCATCGCCACCACAATAGCCGAATCCACGATGCCCATGGTGTGGCCAAAGACGGTAACGCCGGCCACCTGGGGGCCCAAGAAGACTTGGCGTATAGCATCTATTCCATAGGTCACCGGGTTCAATTTGGAGAGTACCTCCAGCCAGGTGGCTACGCCGGAGATGGGAAAGAAGATGCCAGAGAGAAACATCATGGGGAAAATCACCAACTGCATCACTATCTGAAATCCCTGCTGCGAGCGCATGCGGGAACCGATTAGCAGCCCCAACCCGGAAAGAGCGAGGGAGAGTATTAAGAGGAGCGGTAAAAGAGCCAGCACCGTGCCCAAGTTGATGGGAACATTAACAATGGGTGCCAGCACCAGCATTATGGCCCCCTGGATGATGGCGATGGTGGCAGCGCCGACAGCCTTGCCGGCTAGCACTCCGCTACGGCTCAATGGAGAAACCAGCACCTCTTTTAGGAAACCGAATTCTCTATCCCAGACGATGGAGACGCCGGACATGACAGAGGTCATCAATACTGTCATGGCTAGAATACCGGGATACATAAACTGTATATAGTTTACGCCGGGCATCATTTGGCCGATAAGCCTACCGAAGCCGGCACCAAAAATTATCAGGAATATAATCGGCATAGAAAAGGAGGAGACCATCCGTGGCCTGTCCTGGACAAAACGCAGGAGCTCGCGGTAGGCTATCACCCAGATAGTACGAAAAACGATAGCCATTGTCTTTAGTGCCTCCTCATTCTAGCCATATTTTTTATCTTCTGCATTGAGTCAACCTCCTGTTCCCTGATATCGCGTCCGGTGAGCTTTAAGAATACGTCTTCCAGAGTAGGACGCCTCAAGCCGATGGAGAGTAGTCGCAGCGGGAAGCCGGAGACAAACTTGGGCAAGAATTCCTCGCCGTGGGGCACGGTGAAACTGATGATGCCGTTTTCGATGTCGGGCTTGAGCTTATACTGCCCCTCCAGCAGTCGCATCGCCTCCTCGTTGTCCTCCGTCTTAACAGAGATGACATCGCCACCGACACCATCTTTCAGTTTTTCCAGCGTGTCCAGAGCCACAGTCCGGCCATAGTCTATAATAGCGATGCGGTCACAGTTCTCCGCCTCGTCCATGTAGTGGGTGGTCATAAATATGGCCAGATTCTCTCTTTTCCGTAAGTCATGTATGTAGTCCCAGATGCGGCGGCGCGTCTGCGGGTCCAGGCCTAGAGTGGGCTCGTCCAAAAAAAGCACTCTTGGGTGATGCAAAAGGCCACGGGCAATTTCCAGACGGCGCTTCATACCACCGGAGTAGGTGTTAATCTTGCCTTTGCGCCTATCCCATAACTCCATCATCTCTAAAAGCTCTTTCAAGCGCGGCTCTAGAACATTTTTGGGGATGCCATAAGCATAGCCGTGGAAACGGAGGTTCTGTTCTGCCGTTAGGTAATCATCCAAAGCCGGTTCCTGGAAGACCAACCCGATTGACTGACGCACCTGGCTGCGCTCTTTAACGACATCATAACCGTTAACCTTCGCCTGCCCGCCTGTAGGCTTTAAAAGGGTGCAGAGTATATTTATGGTGGTCGTCTTGCCGGCACCGTTAGGGCCCAGAAAACCGAATATCTCTCCTTCCTTGACACTGAAGGATATTCCCTTGACCGCTTCCAGCTCACCGAACCTCTTGACTAGATTACTGGCTTCAATTACATCCATTAAGTTCTCCTTCTTCTTCGAGAGCCTTTATAAGTGCCTCTAGGCCCATCTGGAGAGAAACCAGGGCACTGTCCGGCATTCTTTCCAGCACTCCTTTGATCTTGGCGACGCCTATCTCCCGTAGTCGCTCCACCTGGCTTTTGCCTTCTTCAGTAAGAGAAAGGATGTAGCTACGGCGATCATCTGGGTTATCTTGGCGACTGATTAGCCCCTTTTCTACCAGCCGATCAATGATGCTGGTAACATTGGCCTTGGGTACGCCGAAAGATGCGGCCATCTCACCAGGCGAGCTCCGGCCTTTGAAAGAGAGCAGAAACATGACGCGCAACTGCTCCCTGGTCAGTTCAAGGTGCAGCCAGGGATGAGGCTCATGTGCTTTAGTCGAAAGCATCAGGTTATTAATCAACCCGATTATGCTTTCAATATTCTCCTTCTTGTCCATCTCTGAGTCACCTAAAATAACATGTCAATATAAGATATATAGTATAACTTATGTTGACTAATAAAAGCAAATTCTGACTTGTGGAATCGGGCTGCACGAAATGGCGTTTTGTGACGCCCTAACTCTATAGTATGCCTTGGATACCGCCAAAGAAACTATTGACCTTTTTCTTGGATAGCGGCATGCCGGCGTGGATGCCGAAAGGTCGCGCTTCATAGGAGGCAGAGGCAACTACGCCGCGGCGCTCAGGGTCTCCGCCGATGATTACCGGCTTTCCCTTCAGTTCCGGGTTAAGCGCCTGCTCCACGGAAACGAAGAAGGCATCCAAATCAATATGGAAGATACAGCGATCCATGAAACAACAGATAGGCTAGCACAAGAGCTGATAAAGCCAACTTTTCGTCAATTTGTTTAATGAGGGAATAAGCGGTTGAAGCTGATCGGGATCATAACCCGGAGGTCGCAGGTTCAAATCCTGCCCCCGCCACCAAGATTTTGACCAACCGCTCCCGGGAGGGGGCGGTTTTTTTATTCCTGTTCTGACGAAACGGTGATTTGCGCTTAATTAGTCTGCTTGGATGGTTATTTACCACATATGAGTCGCTTATAAATAGGCTCAATTAGCTTAGAATTATCTACGACTCTTTCTATTGCCTTTCTTGTATTGTTTTGGATGTCTTGAACACTATGTAATTCACCACTTCTGAACGAAAATATCTGAGCACAGTTTATATAAGAATCATGCTGTAAAAAGCTATATCTCTCAGCAACAATAGCCACTTGGCTGGATAACAAAGCGGGGCTGTTCTGAATAAATTGTGATATCTGAGAATTAATTAGAAAGCCGTAAGGATTGGGGTTAAGGCAGACGACAGCAATATATTTGCTTTTAGGTGGGGTTGTATGCTGACAATTATTTACACGATATATGTGCCAGGGGGAAATCATGATGTCTATTCGACACTGCGGTTAGTTAAATAGTCTATTAAATCCTTGGAATTAGTTAAAGTTTTTGCGATACTCCTGACTGAAATATCAGCACTCCGCTTTTCGCCTCTGCTCTCCCACGCTCTTTCCCATGCATCATCATGAGCATCATCATACATTTTTTGTGGGTTTTTATTGTATATGGCAATCGTTTGGTCTAGGCACTCAATATCTGATTCACTCAAATAATCCAAGTTGGCATCACGCAATGCAACGACGGAGTTACCCTTTACACGAAGGTCATTGGTACATTCCTCAGCAATTTGTTTCAGAAGGTCATAAGATTTAGATGGGGTAGCACCTTCCTTCATGGCTGAGTAAGATTCGCCGAATATGAGTCTTCCATATTTCTCAAGAGAAGTCTTATCTGCCAAATAAACCATTTTGCATATCTTATATTTAAACGAGTGTGATATTCTATTGGCTAGGTATAGTATAGTCTCAATCGCTTTAGGCTCATTGAAGTCGAAGGCTATTTTAGATGTTGCCATCATCTACCTCCTAAAATAAAAAGGCGGTCCTGGCGTACCTTCCAGACCACTTCCCTTTTTGATGCTGAGTTCATAGGGTAATCCCCTAGTCTCATAATTATAACTCTACAATGTTAATATATTATTAAGATAACCTAATTAGAACCAGAAGTCAATCACCCAAACGGGTAGTATATCACTTTAAAATCAATCGGCTATTCCACGGCAATCGGCTGGCCGGTATGCAGGAAAAACTCCCGCTCCATGGCGCCCCTGACCGCCGTCCTGTGGCGCTCTGGGAATACGAGTGAGTCGTGCGCGGGCAGGGCCGGTATGCCCCCGCCCCGCCACTAAGACAAAGACAAGGGAAGCATTATTGCCCCCCTTGGATTCTCGGGATAACAACCCGGAAGTTATCCTCCCTAACATAGTTACGCAAATCCTTATTTAAAAGTCCCATTGCCGAAGCAATTTAAATACAGTCCGCAAAAAATCGGGCCTCAGCCAGCGGCACCACCGACACCCCCCGCAATTCCAGCGCCGCACAAAAACATTGACAATTTTCTGGATATCAGTTCAGCGTCTTTTTTGTCAAGGCAACTTGCTTTCTACGCACGAAGAAAATCACCAATCCCACTACTACCACCGCCCCTATAATCCCGCCAATTAGCGGCCAGTTGATTGATGGTTTCTCCTCAAAGTTGGCGGTTATGGCGTAGCCGCTGTTCATGGTAATGTTGGTTGAGGCAGCATCGACATGGGCTATGGCGTCCACATCGCCAGTCCAGTTAACAAATCGATAGCCTTCTTCAGCCTCGGCGACAAGATTAACCCCTGTTCCCTGGTCATATGTGAAAATCCCCTCACCGGGAGTGGTTACCGTACCTCCAGCGGTGCTGGAAATGGTCAGGTCAAATTGAGATGATATCTGCTCAAAGTTGGCGCTGACGGAGTAGTCATCATTCATGGTGACGGTAGTGGTGGCATCTTCGACATCGGCAATGCTGGCAATATCGCCAGTCCAGTTGACAAATCGATAGCCTTCTTCAGCCTCGGCGACCAGGTCGACCACCGTACCGCAGTCATAGGGGAGAGTACCTTCTCCTGGGGTGGTTACCGAGCCGCCGGCTGTGCTGTCTGTGGTAAGGTTGTAGCTCAGGAGTACAAAGTTAGCGGTGATGAAATAGTCACCGTCCATGGTGATATCGGTTGAGGCGGCGTAGACATCGGCGATG
>DATKVL010000355.1:0-6138 GCA_035530115.1 Dehalococcoidia bacterium
TTTCTATGGACGATATTCAGGCGGACTCGGGTGGTGGAGGGCTCGCATATGGAGCGGGCACACACCGGAAACGCAATTGGATGTCGTGAACTAGAGGTGTCGTTGTCCTTGAACTGACGTAGAACTCCGATAGGAGTCTGAAATTCCCCCCGTTGCTACGACTGTGAATACAGTGGAGCGGATAGATTATTATGACTAATCCAATCAAATTCGGCACTGATGGCTGGCGGGGGATTATCGCCGAGGATTTCACCTTCGACAATGTGCGCATCTGTGCTCAGGCCATAGCAGAATATCTCAAGCAAAATGGGCTCGATAAACAAAGCTTGGTCATTGGCTATGATACTCGCTTCGCCTCTGAGGATTTTGCTGCTGCTGCTACTGAGGTGCTAGCCGGCAATGATATCAGAGTCCATCTCTGCCTCAAGCCAGCCCCTACGCCGGTGGTGAGCTTTACTGTCCCGGCTACTAAGTCCGCTGGGGCTATTGTGATAACTGCCAGCCACAACCCTGGTTCATGGAACGGATTCAAATACAAATCTCAGGATGGGGCTAGCGCACCAGATGAAGTCACTTCTCAGATAGAAAGAAATATCGCCTCCCTCACCCGCCGGAGAGGGGGTGTGAAAAGGCTTGCTCTGGATAAGGCTTTAAAGAAAGGGGTTGTTGACTACCTGGACCCCGCTCCTGCTTACTTTGAGCACCTTAGCCACTTTGTTGATATAGAAGAATTGCGCCGCCAGAAATTAAATATCATAGTTGACCCCATGTATGGTGCTGGTATTGGCTATTTTAAGACAGCCCTTCAAGATGGTAACCTGAAAATCACTGAAATTAACGCTGAGCGAAACCCCTCATTCCCCCAAATTCAGCCTGAGCCAATTGCTAAAAACCTGACCAAGCTTTCCCGGTTGGTCGTTGAGCAAAAGGCTGACGTGGGCTTAGCCACCGATGGAGACGCCGACCGGATTGGCATCGTAGACGAAAAGGGACAATTTTTAACCCAGCATCAAGTTTTTGCCTTGCTTTGTCTCTATCTCCTGGAGGTTCGTGGTGAGCGTGGCGCCATGATAAGAACATTAACTTCCACCATGATGCTTTCCCGCCTGGGGAAGCTCTTTGATGTGCCTGTTTATGAAACGCCGGTGGGTTTCAAATATGTCGCTCCCTTGATGATGAAGAAAAACGCCATTATTGGTGGGGAAGAGAGCGGTGGCTATGGCTTCCGCGGTCATGTCCCGGAAAGGGATGGCATCCTTGCCGGGCTTTACTTCCTTGACTTTATGGTAAAAACAGGAAAAACACCGTCCCAGCTTCTGGATTACCTTTACAGCAAAGTTGGACCTCACTACTATGAACGCAGGGATTTCCATATCTCTGCAGCTAAGCGTCAGACAATCCTGCACCGACTCAGTTCCAGCTCCCCGGACACCATAGCCGGTTCAAAGGTGGCCAAGGTAGATACCACCGATGGGTTTCGATTCTTCCTTGGCGATGAGTCCTGGCTGCTCATCCGCTTTTCCGGTACAGAACCACTGGTCCGCATCTACTCTGAATCTGAAAGCCTGGAAAGGGCAAGAGAGCTACTGGATGAGGGCAAAAAGCTGATAGGCCTCTAAAATAGCCCGGCAAAAATTTAAAAGGAAATATCCCAGGGTTTCTCAACTTTTCTGTGAAAATAGACTTAGTCCGTTTGCCCTGAGCATTCGGCTGAGCTCACGCCGAAGCCTGCTAGCAAAATCACAACGGATTTTGCTCTTTGGCGGCAAATTATTTTAGCCTGTGACTTGTATTTGACACGTGCAGCTAATGGTCTATACAATATAGCCAGTCGCCTTTGGAGCACGAAACGATAATTTCCTAAGATTGACGGAATCGCAAAAATATCATCTGTGTATGAAAGACTATTATGAAATTAGGTGGCATGGGCGGGGTGGTCAGGGAGCTATAACAGCAGCCAAGATTTTGGCACAAGCAGCCTACCTTGAAGGCTATCAAGGAGTAACTGCTGCGCCATCGTTCGGCGCCGAGAGGCGAGGCGCTCCGGTCAGTGCATCAACCAGGATTTCCCCGCAGACGGTCATGGTCGTATCCCAGGTAGAAAACCCCAATGTAGTGGTAGTTCTAGACCACACCCTGCTGAAATACGAGGAAGTAACCAGCGGGCTAGTCAAAGGAGGATGGCTCATCGTAAATTCTTGGCGACATCCAAAGGAGCTTGACCTTGGAGGCGACTTCAACATCGCTACTGCTGATGCTACTGGAGTATGCTCAAGCCTGGGACTGGTAGTCGCTGGCCTCACGGTTGTGAATACAGCGATACTGGGTGCATTTATACGTGCTACCGAAGCGGTAAGCATGGCAAGTGTAGAGAAGGCAATAAAAGAGAGATTCTCCAACAGCGAGGTAGGTATTAATCTCGCCGCAATTGCGCAGACCTACGAGATAACTAAGCTCGAAAAAATGAGGTAACAGCAAGCCATGGGAACCAGAGATTGCCAACACATATGCGGTGAATCATCGCCGGCTGTTGGCGAAGCAGGTACAACGGGCGAGTGGCGCGACTCATTTCCAGTGATAGACCAAGAAAAGTGCCTCCCAGTTAGACAAAACAAGCCCTCCTGTTTTCTATGCTGGCTCTATTGTCCAGAGGCTGTTGTTAGTAAAACCATACCCATCCAGATAAATATGGAATACTGCAAAGGCTGTGGAATATGCGCGCAGATATGTCCGGCCCACGCTATAACCATGGTATATGAAGAGGAATTCTGTCCCGATGAGACGGATTGAGTGATATTGATGAGCAGAAAGATGGCCAGAAAAGCCAGCACCTGGATACTCGATGGCAATCATGCTGCGGCCCAAGGGGCGAAACTCAGCCGTGTTCAAGTAATTGCTGCCTATCCTATTACACCCCAATCACCGGTCACTGAAAAGCTCTCCGAATTTGTCGAAAGGGGGGAACTCGATGCCGAGTACATTGCCGTCGAGAGTGAGCACAGTGCCCTCGCCGTATGCACTTCAGCTTCTATGGTAGGAGCCAGGACCTTCACTGCTACCAGTTCGCATGGCTTGGCCTATATGCATGAGATGCTACATTGGGCTGCTGGGGCACGTCTCCCGGTCGTCCTCGCCTGCGTAAACCGCGCTATTGGAGCACCCTGGAATGTGCTCAATGACCAGCAGGACTCTATATCCCAACGAGACACCGGTTGGATACAGATATACGCTCGGAATAATCAGGAGATAATAGATTCGATAATCCAGGCTTATAAGATCGCCGAGTCAGTTTATGTACCGGTTATGGTCTGCTACGACGGTTATGTTCTATCTCACACTGAAATGCCAGTTGATGTCCCGTCACAGGAGGATGTGGACAGGTTTCTGCCCCCGTATAAACCACACACGATACTGGACCCGGCCAACCCCAAAAACTATAACCTTGTGACCCTGGCAAATCCTCGGGTTAACGCTGAAGGCGTGCTTTGCCATGGGTATATGGAACTGAGGTATCTTCTTCAAGAGGCGTTGCAGAACTCCAGAGAAACGATAATCAGGGTGGGTCATGAATTCGGAGAATTGTTTGGAAGAAGCTACGCCAATATGCTCTGGGAAAACAGACTGGATGATGCCGATATAGTTATTGTAGCCATGGGCAGTTTGGCGATGGAGGCGATAGTAGCTGCGGATATGCTGCGAGAGGCAGGGAACAAAGTAGGCGTCCTGGGCTTGAGAGTGTTCAGACCATTCCCTAAGGCAGATGTGCTAAAGGCATTGAAAAGATCCCGCCTTGTTGTGATCTTCGACAAGAATATCAGCTATGGCCTGGAAGGAGCCACCTGCTCGGAGATAAAATCAGCCCTCTATGGAAGTTCCGTAAGAGCGGTAATACGAAACTTCATTGTTGGACTGGGTGGCCGTGACGTTAAAGCAAGAGAGCTGGTAGATGCGGTAAACAAATCGCTGTTATCAGTGAAGGAGGGCGATTTAAACAAAGAATATCCCGAATGGTTATGCGACATATGAGAGGGCTTATCCGATGAAGACTAATGCTGTCAATATGACAGAGAAGGAATATCTCCTGCAGGGTAACAGGACCTGCCCGGGCTGCGCATTGTCGCTCGCTTATCGTCATATTCTAAAAGCACTGGAAGGGCAGGTTATTGTGACGGTGCCAGCCAGTTGCCTCACAGTACTGCATGGCATGTATCCAGTAACATCTGTCACTGTCCCCTGTGTAAATACGCCATTCGCCTCCACCGCGGCATCGGCTACCGGCCTGGTTGCCGGGCTGAAAGCCCTGGGTAAAGAAGGATTGACCGTGCTGGCTATTGCTGGTGATGGTGGGACACACGATATAGGAATACAAGCGCTGAGTGCCGCTGCGGAAAGGCAAACTGACTTTCTCTATATCTGCTACGACAATGAAGGCTACATGAACACCGGCAATCAGCGCTCAGGCTCCACGCCACTGGGCGCGCTTTCAGGCACTACACCTATTCTGGGCAAACAACAGAACCAGAAAGACATAACAGCCATAATGGAGGCACATGGCATCCCTTATGTTGCTACCGCAAATGCTTCCTATCCTCTGGACCTTTACGAAAAAGTCAGGAAAGCGAGGACAATACGAGGGACCAGGTTCATACATGTATTCACACCCTGTTCCCCGGGATGGTCGTTCCCCTTCAGTGATACTATCAAGATCGGCAGGCTCGCGGTGGAAACGGGATGGGTGATACTTTATGAGGTTGAAGACGGCATTTTCCGCCTCACTTCGGCGAGTGAATCCATTGCCAAGAGGGGTAAACTGAAACCATTGAGAGAATATCTCGTGGAACAGGGGAGATTCAAGAATATTACTGAAGAGCAGATTGAGACGCTGCAGCGCTGGGTGAATGCCCGGTGGAAGCGTTGCCTGCACCGGCAAGGCGATTCACAATCTTGAACCTGGCTCTATATCCTTTTGGCAGTATATTCCAAAAGTAGCTCGAACCAAATGCCCTCGCCGCGCTTCGCGTGGCTCGGATATGATGGGGCAAAGATGAGCAGCTCCGCCACGAACATTAACAATTTCAAGTTTTTCTTCGGCGGCAAATAATTCACTATACTTTAACTCGTTCTGTGAATATATTGATTGGATGCTTTTAACAAATAGTTTTTACCACTCTTTAAATCTATGATTCTAACCACAACATCAACACTAATTCCCGGTTCCCATTTTGGGCCATCTCTACCAATCTTCTCTAGAGTATCTCCTATTGTAGAGCCTTCTTCACCGGTAAATTCTGTTTCCCAAATTTCTTTACCTTTTACTACCCATAGTCGAGTTGCATCAATTCTTGACGAAATAGCTGTTTCCCCAGGAGCTTTTACTTTGATAAGAGCAAATAGCGGTTGTCCATCCGGTGGAGAAACTGGCATAAAGTCACGGCACAAGTATGTTTCTAACGTATATTCACTGCCATTTATTTCGATTTTTTCTGGCGCCGCGAGTAAATCTTGGAGAGATACTGTTGAAAGCGTCCTTTGGATAAATAAGAAATAAGTCCCACTGCCAACGAGAATAACAACTAGGCAAATGAGTAGAATTTTAGTAAGTACTTTTTGGCCCATATGATTGATTAGGTAAGTATGATTTTTCGACGTTTATGATTAAACAATCTCTTTTGCCCTTATTGATAAACGCATTTCGTTTTCGCCCAAAAATGAATACAAATTGGCCGCCGACCGAAGCGAGGTGCCTTCCATTGGCTTGAAAAACTCCAACTGGCGGAGGGAGAGGGATTCGAACCCTCGACCCCGATAACTCGGAGTAAGCGCTTAGCAGGCGCCCGCACTAGACCACTATGCGATCCCTCCCCTTGCTGTGACTTAATTCATTATGCCATACGTCAGACGGATCAACAAACTTTAAAATCTTTTCACAGACAAAGCTGGCGAAGATTAGCGCAGCTTAAGTCCCGTCTTATTCATTTGCACCCGTCAGTTCCTTAGGTCACTGCGGGCTCACTTTTCCTTCTGTTGAGAGGGCCATAATGTTTTCAATGCGGCAGCAGAAGATACCAGCAGGAGCGACAACTTCAACTGTTTGTCCCCTTTCTTTATCCAGGATTGCTTTGCCCAAAGGGGAAGCAA
>DATKVL010000356.1:0-1162 GCA_035530115.1 Dehalococcoidia bacterium
AACAGCCGACCAGTTAATAGAAACGGAGTAACAGAAGATGCCAGACGCATTTCAAGGTTCCGGGTCTATCACACTGTATCCGGGGGACGCTAACGTGCCTTTGACACTGAGGTTTCCCCCGGCCTCGGCTTCGACAAAAAATGATGGTGCTGCGCCATACGGCAGCACCATCTCGACCCAAACGGCGATAGCAACCCATCTTGACGAGGGCAGCTCAAGTACGGCACTTATATCTGCCGTTACAGCAAGCAGCCATAACGTCACGGTTTATTTAAGCCATAGCACGACTGTTCCAACGGGGTTGCACAGCGTAATAGCTACGGTCACTTGGGCGTTGTCGGGGTCAACACGTTTGATGAGCCGGCCATTCGACTTGGATAGGATATTTGTAAAATGAAAGTATCTCTTAGTTCAACCGGTAGGGTCACAAGCCCAATCACGCTTGAGGAAATTAAAGACCACTTGCAGATTGAGCGTGGTGAAACCGGCAGCGACGAAGTTCTTAAAGGCCTTCGTGCGGCATCTGTTGAAATGACTCAGAACATTACGGGCCGCAAATTGATGTCACAGAAATGGGATGTGTATTTTGACGATTGGCCCGCCGGAACCGAGATAGAGTTGCCATTTTCTCCGCTTGTAAGCGTGGCGGCAACCGGCATAACATACAAGGGGTCAACGAGCAACACCATGACGCTTGGTTCAACATCGTGGGCCGTAGATACGGTTTCAGAACCGCCGCGTATAGTTTTGGACAACACCGTTAATAGTTGGCCTACGGACGAGCTGCACTATAACAACCCTATTAGGATTGTGGGCACCTATGGGTATTCGGCAAGCAGCGACATACCACAATCCATAAAGCACGCCATGCTGCTTATGATCGGTCACTGGTACGAGAACAGGGAAGAAACCGTAACGGGGGTTGGGTTGTCTATGCAGGAAATACCCCTTGGGGCACAATCACTTTTAGAGATGTATAGGACTAAATGGTTTTGAGAGCAGGCACACTAAGACATAGGCTGATTCTGCAAAGCAAGAGCAGCACCGGCGACGGCATGGGCGGGGTTACTAACAGTTGGACGAACGAAAGAACCGTGTACGGAGCAATCTGGCCCTTGAGGGGGACTGAGCGTCTGACTGCACAGCAACTTGAGAGTTCAAT
>DATKVL010000357.1:0-25299 GCA_035530115.1 Dehalococcoidia bacterium
ACCAGCGAAGTTACAAAAGGCAGCCAGTATTATGGCGTTTCGAGGTGAAATAGCCCGGGAGCCAATCGAAGCAGCAACACTATTGGCAGCATCATTAAAACCATTAACTACACCAAAGCCGATGGCTGCCGCAATTACCAGAACCAGCAGAGCGAGCTCAGGCATGCTTCAATACTATACCCTCAAGGACATTGGCGACATCTTCGCCCCGGTCGGTGGCACTTTCCAGGTGCCCGTAGATTTCACGCCATTTGATTACCTCGCATGTGTCAGTACGGCAAACTTCGAATAGCTCGGCCAGGGCAGCATGCTGCACGTCGTCAGCCTCGTTTTCCAGAGTATTGATCTCCACACACTGCTTCAGAATCCATTTGAACTGGTCACGGTGACGCAAACGAGGTACTGCATCGTTCAACTTGCGGGCCATCTTAACCACGATTTGGGCCAGCTCTCGGGCTCTCTCCGTGGGTTGAGTAATACGATAAAGGCAGGCTGTCCTGCCCGCAGCCTCGATGAAATCCATTACATCGTCTAAGCTATGGGCCAGGAGCGTAATATCCTCCCTGTCAATGGGAGTCACAAATGTGCGATGCACTCGTGCTATTATTTCGTGCGTTATGACATCACCTCTGTGTTCCAAATCCTTAAGTTGCTTTGCTTTCACTTCAACATCTTCATAGTTGTCAAAGAAGTCAACTATCTTTTCTGCGGCAACAACTAGATTAGCCGTCTCTTGTTCGAACAGGTCGTAGAACTCCATATCTCTGGGGATGAATGAAAACTTAGCCAAAGTGCACCTCCATCAATACATACCTTCTATCTCCAGGATCCCCTCAGGTCCATCTCGCATTATAGCACGCTGTAAGAACCTTCCACTATGCTTTACACTCCTTCGTGTGACTCCCCCCACCACTTCTTCAGCCTGTCAGCAATCTCTTTTTCATAGCCCTGCTCAGTGGGAACATAATAGCGTTTCCCCTGAAGAGAAGGCGGCAAGTTCTGTTGCCTGACGAAATGGTCAGGATAATCGTGGGCATATTTATAGCCCTGCCCGTGTCCCATCCGACGCATTAGGTCAGTTACCGGGTTACGCAAGTGGAGTGGCACAGGCTCATTTCGGCCTTGTTGTATATCCTCTTGGACTCGGGAATAAGCTTGGTACAAGGAGTTGCTTTTAGGAGCAGCGGCCAGATAAACCACGGCCTCAGCTAAAGCAAGATTCCCTTCGGGTAAGCCCACGAAGTGCACTGCCTGCTGAGCAGCTACCGCTATCACCAGTGCTTGAGGATCAGCCACGCCAACGTCCTCAGAAGCAAAGCGCACCAGGCGACGGGCGATATACAGAGGGTCCTCCCCAGCTTCAAGCATACGCCCTAGCCAATATAAAGCAGCATCGGGGTCGGAGCCGCGTAACGATTTATGCAGTGCCGAAATCAGGCCATAATGCTGGTCACCATTCTTATCATAGAGCAAAGCACGGTGTTGCAATGCTTCTTCAATAGCTGACAAGCTTATTGACCGCAAGCCACTAGCGTCAGGCAAAGTAGCAGATGCCGCCATTTCTAAAGCATTCAAAGCCACCCGAGCATCCCCGTTGGACATGGTCACCAAGTGGCGCAGAGCCTCCTCACTTATGGTAATCTGGAACTTTCCCAGCCCTCTTTCTACATCCTTAATGACTCGCTCCACAATGAGCCTGACCTCGCTATCGCTCAGCGGATTCAATCGAAAAACCCGGCACCGAGAAAGAAGTGGGGCGATAACTTCGAAGGAGGGATTTTCCGTGGTTGCGCCAATGAAAGTCACTGTACCATTTTCCACGAAAGGCAATACCGCATCCTGTTGTGCCTTATTAAAACGGTGAATCTCATCAACAAAAAGAATAGTTCTCTGTCCCGATGATTTTAGTCTCTTCTTAGCTTCCCCAATAACACGCCGCAAATCAGCCACCCCGGCACTCACGGCGCTCAAAGGACTGGATTGTGCTCTGGTGACATTGGCGATAATGTGAGCCAGAGTTGTTTTTCCGCTGCCTGGCGGTCCCCAGAATACCATAGAAGGTAGCTGGTCTGCCTCGATGCATTTCCGGAGCACCCGTCCATCGGCAACCAAATGCTCCTGCCCCACAAACTCAGCAAACGTCTGTGGTCGCATCTTTGCCGCCAAGGGCATACTCTGAGGTAAATCCTTTTCCTCTGGTAGGTCGAAAAGAGGCATACTATCCATTATTGGTAATCACAACCTGTTACTGGAATCTTCTCACCTGAAAGCGATAGAGCTTAACCGGCTCGCCAGCTAATATTCCCGCCTTGAGCCGACAAATAGCAATTTGCTCCTCAACGCTATCTACGCCTTCCAGAGCAGGCAGCAAAAGTCCTTTCTTCCAACCACTCTCCACGATAATGCCATATTTCTTGTGGTCAAGCTGACTGATATCTGTGACTGGCTCAGGCTCAGTGAGGATATCCACGCTATATTCCAGGTCATCAAGCTCAGACGCAGTCACCGGGGGAAAGCGAGGGTCCCCGGTAGATGAGCTAATAGCGTTGGCAACGATTTCTTCAGCCACATTCTTCTCCTTTGGCTCAAAGGTGCCAATACATCCTCTTAATTGCCCATGCTTATGAAGGGAAACAAAAACCCCCGCCCGCTCTCTCATTTCCAGAGTTAACTTCCTTGGTTTGGGCATTTTCCCCTCCCGGATATAGCTTTCCACAGTCTTCTTAGCCAGTTCTACCACAGGATGAAGTCCCCTTGTCATAAAGCACCTCCCTTATGTCCGGAAATTAAGCCCGGTCCCACAGAACTTGCACTTTGAGCCATCCAACCCCACCACCTGGGTATCATAGCCAATTCGACGAACGACTGTTTTGCCACAAGAATAACACACGGTATTTTCATACTCGTGCCCCGGTACATTGCCCAGATAGACAAATTTCAGCCCTGCTTCTTTCCCAATCTTATATGCCCTTTCCAAAGTGGATACCGGGGTAGCCGACAGATGGTTAAATTCGTGCAGGGGATGGAAGCGAGTTACGTGCCAGGGAGTGAGCTCGCCCAGGTTATCTCGAATCCAGGTAGCAATGTTCCTGAGCTGCTCTTCGTCGTCGTTCATCGCAGGAATGATATTGGTCACCACCTCAACATGCATATCCCATTTCTCTTTAGCCCGCCTGGCGACGTCCAGAATGCCCTGCCACCGAGGAATCTTGGCTAGCTGCCGATAGAACCCGTCGGTGAAGCCCTTGACATCCACCCTCCAGGCATCAAGCCAGGGACCTATGGTATCCAGAGCCTCAGGCGTGGCGTAGCCATTGGTCACATACACAGTGTATAGATTATTTTCTTTAGCCAGCCTGGCTGAATCCAGGGTGTATTCAAACCAAATTGCGGGCTCATTATAGGTCCAGGCAATGCCCTGGCAATTATAGCTCTTGGTTAGCTCTATCTCTCTTTCCGGGAGCAATTGCTGTGAACCTCGCGGAATACCCACGCAGGAAATCTCCCAGTTCTGGCATCCCTTGCAGTGGAAATTGCATCCCCAGGTGCCTAAGGAAAACGCATAGGTACCGGGGAAGAAATGAAATAGAGGTTTTTTCTCAATATGGTCGGCCGCCATCGAGGATACCTCGGCATAATTCATGCTATACAGTTTGCCATCGCGATTGAAGCGCATACGGCAGACGCCAAGCTTACCGGGATTAATAAGGCACCTCCACTGGCACACATGACACCTCACCCTGCCACCAGGGAGTGTCTCATAGAGCATCGCCTCCCTTTCCATCCCTTATCATTATACCACCACGGACTACCCCAACGTAATCACAGCCTTGAGCATAATTTCACACGAAGTCGCTGCTTTAATGGAAAAAAGCCAACAGCTCAATGCGAGGAATAAATCCCCACCCCACAAGCTAGAACTACTCCAGATACACCTTGCTCATGTCGGGAATGCCCAAGGGACTGAGTTCATAGCCTTTGACATAGGGCTCCACCAGAATATAGTTGGCGCCATGGAACAGGGGAAGACAAGGAGCATCATCAACTATCAGTTGTTCAGCTTGCTGGTACTTAGCCAGACGGACAGCCCCATCTTGTTCTATAGCTGCCTGGTCAAGCAAAGCATCCAGGCTGGGGTTGCTGTATTCGGAGATATTAACTTCGCTTCCGGTATAAAAGAGGATATCCAGGAAATTATGCGGGTCGGGGTAGTCAGCTATCCAGCCCATTGTGAACATATCATCCTTCTCTTGTTTCAGGTTATAAAGAAAATTCTCTGTTTCCAGTTGCCTCACCGAGATTTCCACGCCGAGGTTTTGCTGCCATTCCTGGATGATGGCGCCTAGATAACTGGGAATGCTATTGCCGTAGCCGTCAACAGTCAGGGTGATAGGGGGCAAGTTCGAGACATCTCCGTACCTCGAGTCGGCGATGAGCTCTATCGCCTTTCCTACATCGTAGTCCAGTCCCTCGAGAGCTTCGTTATAGCCAGGCATGCCCGGCGGCAAAATACCATCGGCTTCATTTATCATATCCCTCAATATCACCTCAGCGATACGCTCTTTATTCACAGCATGACAGAAGGCACGACGGACGTTAACGTCGTCGAAGGGAGGTTGGGCAGTGTTGAAGCCAATATAATAGAGGCTAAGCTCGGGGGTTACGGCTAACTCGGGATAAAACGGGCCAGTCTCATCACGCACTCGGTCAATGTAAGCCAAGTAAACAGGAACGACATCAATTTGCCCTGTCTCGTACAGGGTCATGGGCACACCAGCCAGAAGGTAAAAGACGACCTGCTCCAATTTGACAGGTTCGCCGTAATAAATCTGGCTACGCTCCAAAATCAACCACTTCCCTACCTTCCATTCCTTTAGCTTAAATGGTCCTGTCCCGTCTGGCTCCCGCCACCAGTCCTCCCCAGATTCCACATTAGCACTATCAACCACAAAGGCGGTGGGATAAGCCAGCTTGCTCAGGAAGTAAGCCTTGGGAGCATCAATGGTAACCTGAAGAGTATAGGCATCAATGACTTCAACCCCGGAGATTTCTCCCGTTTTTCCCGCCAGCATATCCTTGGCACCAACAATATCGCCCAGATACGTAGCGGCTGTGCCAGAGCCAGTATCGGGGTCACAGGCTCGCTCCCAGGAGTATTTGAAATCGGCAGCTTTGACTTCCCTGCCACTATGAAATTTCACCCCCTGGCGCAGGTAGAAGATATATGTTTTGCCATCAGGGCTTGTCTCCCAGCTCTCAGCAATATCGGGCACTATGTTCAGCTCATGGTCAAGACAAACCAAGCCAGAGAAGATTTGCATGACATACATATGAGAAGACATGTCGGCAGAAATCGCCGGGTCAAGCGTTATGGGACCGGTATCCCAGAGGCGGAGGATGCCTTCACCAGCGGGAGGGAGCTGCTCCAGCTGGCAAGCAGTCAAAGGTAAAACCAGTAAAGCCGACAAAAGAAGAGATAACGATGTAAGCTGCCAAATCTTTTTCACTGGTCACCTTCAGCAAAAAGAGACTGTAACGCTGCAAACAATTGAGAAGGCTTTTGACAACTCCCTGCCAGCTTCTCGAAAGGACATAAGTCTGTGCCATCGTAGTTAGAGATATAAGGAACTGTGTTCTTACTACTAACGGTCACCCCTTGCCCCTTCAGCATATCAAGCGCTCCCTGGCTTGCTATGCCAGCATATAACGAGGTTATCTGAGCATTAAGGCAAAGCATAGCTACAGCTAAGCCCACGATGCGGTCAGCCATCGCAGCATTATGTAAACTTTCCCCCATACTCTGCACAGCCTGGAAAAAGGGGGCTACTCCGCGCTCTCTGGAGCTGAAAAGAATTTGTCCTCCCTTCACTATAACGAGATTCCATTTCTCTTCCTCCAAAAGAGAGTGAGCCAGCTCAATATCTTCCATGTTACACCGTATAGCGTTCTAATCAGTGACTAAATCCTGAGAAATATCAAAAAGCAAAGATATATCTTACCTTCTCTCCAATTTTCAATATCTAAGCTCTAAATCCGAAACAAATCCAAATGTCCAAGTTCAAATACCAAAATAGCTCTGGTCATGCGGATTTCGGTTACTTGATTATTTTGGCCCTTTTAACTGGTATTCCATGCTACCCAAGCCAAGCTCCTGGGCAGTTCTTATTTGAATCAGGCTATCCGTGCCATTTATCTTGCCTAATATATCGGGAGAGCTGATGTTGGCAAATTTCCCTAGGGGCTTGCTTTGAGCAATCAAGTCCAACGACGCCCTGTCAATAGCTACCACATCTGTGGAGGCGAGGATGCCAATATCGGGAACTACCGGCGAACCTGACGGCGTAGCGCAGTCACACAATCGCGTTACATCCTGGACGAAATTGATGAAAGCCACTTTAGAGTGAAACCGGCTTAGTACTCCCGCGGCAGCGTGAGCCAGAGAAACTTGAAACCTCTCCTGTGCCTGGGGAGGCAAGGAAAACACCTCCTCCGGGCAAAGATAAAGACAATGACTGCAATCCATGCATTTCTCTTCATCACGCACCATTTTTTCCTCAAGTAACGACAAGGCTTTAAAGGGGCAAGCTTCAATGCATTGTCCACAGCCTGTGCATTTGGAGATGTCGATGAGAGCCCGATTTACCCTATGTTGAGCAGCCTTCGACTCCTTGATGACACAGCCCATAGCCACATTCTTGATAGAGCCGCCAAAGCCGGATAGCGTATGTCCTTTCACATGAGAAAGAACTATCAGAGAGTCGGCATTGAAAATCTTCCTGGCTATCTTTATCTTATCTAAAGAGCAATCAGAAACCCGCCTGGGGATATCCACCCACTCTCCGTCACAGCCTTGCTCTCCATCAGCGATAACCACAGGCGCTCCCACCGATTCCTTGGTAAAGCCATTGTAGGCTGCTGTAGACAGATATTTGCTGGCAGTGAATCTCCCCATGGGATAAAGAGTAGTGGTATCCGTGACAAACGGTTTGCCCCCGGCTTCCTTAATCAAATCACATACCCGGCGCACTATCGGCGGGCGAAGGTAAGCACTGCCGCCATATTCACCCATGTGAACCTTCACCGCTACAGAATCACCCGCAGAGACAACATTAGCTACTTTAGAGAAAAGAGTCCTCAACCCTCTGAGGAAAGCCCTACCTCTATCATAGGGGAAAAAGAAAACCTCGCTCTTTTCGCTAGTCTTCATGATGCTCGCTTGCCCAATAGTATATCTCAGAAATTAAGTCGCCGTAAATTGCGCACTTGAAGAGTGTTTATTTGCCATTTGCAATTAAATTTAGAACAAATTCTTAGCCTTCAGACTTAAGTAATTCTTATCGCAGACAATGATGTGGTCAAGGACATCAATGCCTATTATTTCACCAGCTTTAGCCAGCCGCTTGGTTAACTCAACATCCTCTTTGGATGGCTCAGGGTCGCCCGAAGGATGATTATGAGCAAAAATTACCGAGGCGGCGCAGGAAGATACCGCTTCCTTAAACACCTCACGGGGATGAACAATGCTCGTATCCAGGCTGCCTATGGAAACTGGCTTACAATTTATTAACCTGTTTCTAGTATCCAGGCAGAGTACCAAAAAATGCTCCTTCTTCTTGCCTTTCAATTGGCTCCTCACCACGGCAGCCACATCCTCCGGGGACTCGAGCACCGGCTTGGGTTTCTCGCCGGCATCACCTTCCAGCCTTTTACTCAATTCAAGGGCAGCTTTAATCTGCGCCGCCTTGGCTGGCCCAATACCTCTCGTCTGGGTCAACTCCTCTACAGAAGCATTAGCAACACCTTTGAGACTGCCAAACCGGCTTAGCAGCTTTTGGCTAGTCACCATGACAGATTCACCTTTAATTCCCCGACCCAGGATTAAAGCTAAAATTTCCTGGGCAGAAAGAGCTTCACTGCCCAACTTAAGCAGCCTCTCCCTGGGGCGCTCACTGAGAGGTAAATCGTGAACAGTAAAAGAGTCTTTCATGGCTTATCTTATGTTGTTGATTTCCCAGACGCCCTTCGCCAGGCCCGTCTCTCCAGAGCCAGAGCACCCCATAAAGCCAGTGCTGTAGCTAATGCCGCTAACACAGCAATCAAAGCGGGATGTAACCATGCCCTTTGAGCCGGAACTATTGGGTTCGTCAGCGTTGCTCGCCAACGAGTATCAAGACCATCTATATCAAAACCATAGACCTCGATCAAGGCTTCATCGTAGGTATTACCCTGCTTCAAAAGAGCCAGCAAATCGAGTATCTTGTCCTGCCCATAATTATCCAGGAGATACTCCACAAGGCTATAGCTTTGAGCATAGGAAAGGTAAGCTTTTTCAGTCTCGGCGGAAAAGGGACTACACAGGCTGCGCACCGAAATAAGCTCATCTTCCAAAATAGCCCTTTCTAGGGAGGAGCGCAGAACAAGGTCAAGCTCGCCCTCGTTATATGTGGCTAACCCTTCGTCAAGCCAGAGAGGAAGCTGCCCGTAGGGACTAAAAGTTGCCTGATGAACCACAAGATGCGTCAACTCGTGAACCAGGGCTTTTTTGCCCCAATCAAGGTCGCTCGGAGGAATACCGATAGCAATTGTACTAAATGCAGTAAAGGCAACGCCGCCACTCCATTCCTGAGGAAAAATCATAGCCCCCTGTAAATCACTAGTGGAGGCATAAATATATATCTTGATGGGCCTCTCTGGATAGGTGCCAATATCCTGGGTCAACCTGGCAAGTCCTTCCTCACAAGCATCCATCAATTCTCGGGCGAAGGAATCACCGCCTTCATACCAGAAAATGGTCATCTCGCCGTCTAGGGGTATGGTACCAGTCAAGCTCTGCCAAGTATAGCGCTTGTCATCGAAATGCATTATTTCAGGGGAGGTCTCAAATCTGTTCCCGGCAGCATCCTCAATCATCCACCAATATGTGACTTCAGCACCAGGGGGCAAGCTCGCATTCCTCATATCCCATACCCAGTTAGCCTCTATCTTGCTTGTTGGAGTAAAATCAGCCCAACCCTCACTGACAATTTCAGCGTAGTTCATTTTATCAACCTGGTAATAAAGACGGACATCAACGATATCAACATAGCTTTCAGCCTCAACAGTGAACACAGCCTGGCTTGGGAAATTTATATCTACATCACTAGCTATAACTGCAATATCATCCCCGGCTGCCACGAGGGAGGGGCTTAAAAGCAAGAGAAGCGCCGAAGTTATTAAGGTGATGCGTCTAATCATTTCCCTACTTTAGACCGAAGGTAGTCAGTGATAAATCCATCTAGTTCCCCATCCAACACAGCTTCGGCATCGTGAACCTCGTAATCTGTGCGGTGGTCCTTCACCATCTTGTAGGGGTGAAGAACATAACTTCGAATTTGGTTTCCCCAACCCGCTTCAATACGCTCGCCCTTTAGCTTGGTTCTCTCCTCTTCTTTCTTTTTGCGATCAAGCGCTAGGAAGCGAGAATAAAGGATTTTCAAAGCAGCTTCCTTGTTTTGGTGCTGAGACCTCTGACCCTGGCAAGTAGCTACCAGCCCTGTGGGTAAGTGAGTTATCCTGACAGCGCTGCTTGTCTTCTGCATATGTTGTCCGCCAGGACCACTGGACCTGAAAGTATCTATTCTCAAGTCCTCCGGGTTTATTTTAACATCCACTGCCTCTTCAGCTTCAGGAAGGACTTCCAAGAGGACAAAAGATGTGTGGCGGGCATGGTCAGCATCAAAGGGGGAAAGCCGCACCAACCTGTGTACCCCGTGCTCACCCTTGAGATAGCCATAGACATAATCCCCTTTAATCTCCACAATAGCGCTTTTGATACCAGCCTCTTCTCCAGGGGAGACATCCAGGACTTCAGCCTCATGATCATGCCGCTCCGCCCACCTCAAGTACATCCGGAGCAACATGTTTGCCCAATCCTGAGCCTCTGTGCCACCAGCACCAGCATGAAGGGCGAGCATGGCATTTCGACTATCGTAATCGCCAGTAAAAAGCTGCTGGCTCTCCAACTGTTCAAACCGAGAGTTCAGCTTTTTTAGCTCCAGCTGTATTTCTTCCTTAAGAGAGTAATCTTCCTCTTCGATAGCCAGAATAATCATTTCCTGAAGATCGGCAGCTTTCTTCTCCAGCTCGCGCCAAACATTGACTAGATTCTTCTTGCCCCTGAGCTTCCGCATTATAGCTCGAGCTTTAGCCGGGTCGTGCCAAAAATCAGGCTGGGCTGACTCCGCCTCTATCCCAGCAATTTCCTTTTCCTTGCCAGGGATGTCAAAGATGCACCATGATATCCGAGATTCGGCGCAGCAAGGCTTCTAGATTTTCCTTCTCTTCTTGCATCTAAAATACTCCTTAATTGAATAACTTTCCTTGGCAGCTTGGTTCGGAGGTCAACATTCCTCCGGCAGCGAGGTGAGCCAAGCGGGTAGGTTCAGGAAGTCTATAACCACGGCAGCACTTTATCACCCATTGTAAAGCCGATGCCAGGTCAATTTTATGGCCCACGGAAACATATACTGGCCTCACGCCAGATTTAGTCCTTAACGCTGCTCCAATAAGCTCCCCCTTATCAAGCAGTTCAGCATGAGAGCCAACCTCTTCTCCTAGGGGCTGATGCCGGCCACAAAGGATAGACTTTGCACAGCCTATAGTAGGCAAATCAAGAAAAAGTCCCACATGTGAGGCGAGCCCAAATCTCCTGGGATGAGCAATCCCTTGACCATCAATCAGAATAAGGTCGGGAACATTACATAGTTTTTCACAAGCAGCCAGAATCAAGGGACTTTCCCGAAAAGACAATAGGCCAGGAATATAGGGAAATGTAATCTTACCTTCAGCTACCTTTACCTCGACCATACTAAACTCGGGGTAACGGAGAACTACCACTGCTCCTCTTGCTACGCCTTGAGCATCAGGAGAAGATATGTCAATACCGACAACAAGGCATGGGGTGGTAACTTCGCTTTCAGTTATCACCCTCTTCGCCAGGCTCAATTGTATTTCCCTCGCTCGGGCAATGCTCACCTCCCACTCATGTAATGTGTGCACTCTCATATCTTGAATTATAAAGCATTCCACTTTAATAACAAACTTTGAAGCTGCTGATATGTAAAGAGCGTGGATTCTTACCCGGGGTATCAACTTGGCGAAAGTGAACTACTTTGCTATAATCAATAACCAATCATTAGTTACTGAAATGATTATCCACCCGATTGCGGAAACAGTCTACGTGCAAACGCTGTCTAGTACCAGCCCAGGTAGCTATCAAGGATTTGCGTTATGCCTAAAGAAATCACCAAGAGTGTAGAAGCCATCGAGGTCGAAGCCCAAAAGATACTCGAAGAGGCGAGGACCAGAGCCAACGAAATTCTCCTTGAAGCTAAGGAGGAGGCTAAGAAAATACTTTCCTCTCAGTTGCCCCTGGATGAGGTAAAAACTGAGTGTGATAAGATTGTGAGTAAGGCCAGGGCAGAGGCCGATAAAAAAATCAAGGACTCTGAGAAAAAAGCTGCTGAAATCAGCACCAATGCTGATAAAAAAATAAAGGGGATTACGGAACTCGTGGTGAATATTGTCACGGGCAAAAGTTAACATGATACCTCTAATCGTCAATACACCTGACCCAATGGCTAAAGTCAGGGTAGTGACTACCAAGGATTACTCCACCAAGACCCTCAAAACCCTGCATACCGCTGGTGTGCTTCATGTTGAGGAAAGCGAAGAGCTAAAGCCCATAGACAAAGAAGCCATTGAAGGGGAACGAAGGAAAATCGGTGAATTATTAACAAACATTAACGACATATTAGCTTACGTGCCAAAAGGAGAAAGAGTATCGCTGAAAGAGGATGTGGAAGTTATATATACCAGGCCCTTTGACGAAGTTGACAGCGAAGTAAGGTTGCTATGTACCAAGCTCAGCAACATGCAGCAAAGAGCAGCCAAACTCAACGAGGAGGTTAAGAAGCTAACAGAACTAACCAAGTATCTGGGCTCTCTGGAGCGGCAGGCCGATATTAGATTGGGAGACTTAAATTTCTCTGGAAGTTATCTTTTTTCTCGGGTCTTTGTGTTTCCAAACGAATTATTTGAAACTTTATACCCTAAACTTAGAGACTACATACTTGAGAACCTGACAGGCACAGTAGAAAACGAGACTGTCCTGTATACCATTGCCAAAGTGGAAGATCAAAAAACCATAGAGTCCATAGTCAAGGATGGTGGGGGCAAGATTTTATCGACACCAGGGGAAGATTTGACCTTGAGAGAATTTCTTGAAGTAGCCGACGGTAATATTCACAGTCTTGAAGAGGAACTGACAAGGCTTCACACCGAGATTGAAAATAAAAGCAGGGAGAATCTAGAAAAGCTCGTCCTTTTCAGGGAGGCATTATCAGCAGAATCGGAAAGGTTAGCAGTTTTAGAAAAAGCCAGTGAGTCAAAATACGTCACCTTAATCGAGGGGTGGATTCCAGAGAGTAATGTTGAATCTACAATTTCTCAGCTCAAGGAGAACATTGGCTATGTGTTCATTGACACAAGGAAGCCAGAGCAAACAGAAGAGCCGCCCACCAAGATGAAGAACCCAGCCCCCCTAAAGCCGTTCGAGGTCATTGTTAACTTATTCGGTACTCCAAAGTATGGAGAATGGGACCCCACTCCGGTAATAGCCTACTTTTTTGCCTTTTTCTTCGGTCTCATGCTGGGGGATGTAGTATATGCCATCATTATCATGCTATTTGCATACCGTGGTCTGCATCTCCTCGTTAATGACCCGCAATCCGAAGGGTTTAAATTATTTCAGCGGACACTTTATATAAGCGGCGGTGTTGCCCTAGTTGTTGGTTTGCTTACCGGTAGTTACCTGGGGGATTTCTATACCTTCTTCGGCATTGAGACTTTAGCCCTCTCCGAGTGGATTAAAGCAGTACTAGGGAATGCAACTTCGTTCATACTGCTCTCCATAGCCATAGGTCTCATCCATGTGAATCTAGCTCACATTATGGCGCTCATTAGAGGGATAAGGCAGAAGGGAGTGGCACTGGGTAAGGCTGGTCTGTTTCTGCTTCAAATCGCCGGAATACCCTTGATCATGCATGTACTCTTTGGTGTGGAGATCCCACTGTTGCCTGAGCAGGCATATCCTATCTTGATGTATCTTGTATTTCTAAGCATAGTATTAATCGTTGTTTCTTCTATTGTGCAAAAGGGCGTCTTTTTGGGGGGCATTTTTTGGTTGTTCGACATAACAGGGCTTTTAGGCGATGTCATGTCATATTGTAGACTGGCAGGCGTCGGCTTAGCTACATTCTATCTGGCTACATCTTTCAACCTGATGGCCAGGGTGGTATCCGACATGGTACCTGCTGGGCCAGCCAACTTACTTAACATTATTGTTGGTGGCTTAATACTTATCGTGATTTTGATTATCGGCCATGCTATCAACTTGGTTCTCAGTGGTATCACTTGTTTTGTGCATTCTCTCAGGCTATGTTTTGTGGAGTTTCTCCTTAAGTTCTATGAGGGAGGCGGTAAGAAGTACAGTCCGCTCCGGCTGAGGACCCAACCTGTGTTTGTCAAAACGTGAACGGAGTTAAAAATATTTAATTAATGGAGGTGTAAGATGTTAATCGACCCCGTATCCCTGGCAGTAATCGGAGGTGCGATAGCCTTAGCTGGGGGCCTGGCCGGCTCCTCCATAGGCATCGGTATCGCTGGCTCTGCCGGGGCAGCTACGCTATCTGAAGAACCCGGACAGTTCAGAAATGTTATCGTGTTGGCATCTCTGCCGATGACACAAAGCTTTTATGGCCTCATAGTGTTGATACTTATTCTGCAAATAGTAGTTCCTAGCATAAGAGAGATGACTGACCCTGGCGGCGTGGGTTTCGCAGTATTGGGCATCGGTATCATAGCCGCCCTGGCTGAAGGGTTCTCGGCGGCGTACCAGGGCTCTGTGTGCGCTTCTGGTATCTCACTCTTACCCAAGACAAAGGGGACAATATTAACTAGTTCTATGATCTTAGCTGTGTTTGTCGAGCTGATAGGTGTCCTTGGGTTGGTGTTCACCATACTGGCATTGACCATGTTAGGAGTTTTTTAAGGGCATCTAAAATGGAGAAAATAAGTGAAGCCGTCGTCAGCAAAGTAAAGCTGGATGCCCAGAGCTTGATAAAAGAGGCTGAGAAGAAGGCACAAGAGGAGCTCGAGAAAGCCAAAAAGCAGAGGGAGGTGAGGCTTGAGGAAGAGAGAGGCAGAATGCTAGGAGAGGCCGAGGAGGAGGCTGCGAGAATTTTGGCTCAGGCCTCTATCAAAGCACGTCAGAAGCTATCGAGTGCGAAAGCTGACACAATTGCCAAAATAATTGACGGGGCGCGAAAGGAATTGTCCCGAATTGCAATCGATGAAAGCTACTTTCTAAACTTGATCAGGGAAGCTGTGGAGGGACTCGGCGTAGATAAAGCCAGGATTTACGTTTCTCCAAAAGATGTAAGCACTGTAAAAAAACTTCTTGAAGCGGATAAGGAATTTTCTGGCAAGGTAGTGGAGGTCAGGGAGTTCAATTGCTTGGGAGGGGTCATAGCTGAGGATGTTGAGGAGAAGCTCAGGATAGATAACACCTATGAAACCAGACTGGAGATGCTGCTACCAAAGCTATTGCCCGAGATAAGTAAGGAACTCTTTGAAGCTCCGTAAGGGAACGTCGTGCTTAGTCCAAGATACGCATTTATATCTGCTTTTTTGAAGGGCGAGGAAACTAAAACCGTCACCTCCGAACATATAGATAAAATGATGACAGCGTCCAACCTCCAGGATGCGCTGGCAATCATCAGGGAGGCCGATATAGGAAGCTATCTGGAGGATTTGCCTGTTAGGACTTTTGACGATGTAGATGAATGCTTGTGGGGCTATCTCGCACAGCGCATCAGATATGTAGAATCACTCAAGTTCCTGCCTAAAGAGATACTGAAGTTATCCAGAGCATATGTGGTGAAGTACGATATCTTAAATATTAAAGCTGCTTTACAAGGCATTTCGGCTGGGAAAAAAGCCAGCATGATACCAGTTGGGGTTATCTATAATAATGCATTGCTGGATGAACTTTCCAACGCTGAGAATGTAGATGACATCATCCAGCTACTTGTCAAGTGCAAACTGGGAGATTATGTACCTGCTCTAGAACAGTACAAAATGGATGAAGGCGTGAAGTCGAAGCTCCTTGCTCAAACCAAGTTGGATAACAAGTACTATGAAAACATGCTAAATGTGTCAAAAACTATAAGTGATGGCCACGTGCTTTCAAAAACTCTTGGCCTCACCATAGACCTGACAAACCTACAAATTATAACTAGGGCCATAATTAGAGGTATAGGGGCTGAGATTGCGGAGTACGCCATAGCTGGAGGATATATGATTGCGGGACAAGCTATCAAGGATTTATCGTCTTCAGAATTAGCTGAGGTGCCCACAAAGCTAGGGGGTACTCCATATCAGGGCATAGCAAAGGAAGTGTTAAGCAGCTACGAGACGACAAAAAGCATTTCAGTGGTAAGCGAAATCATTGATAAGCACAAGTTTAGGTTGGCTAAAGAGCTGTTGTCGTCAAGGCTGTTATCTTCGCTCGTGATGGCCTGGTATTTAATCCTTAAAGAGGTTGAAATACGTAACTTACGGCTAGCTCTCAAAGCAATAGTCGATGGTGTTCCCGTTCAGGAAATAAAGAATTATTTGGTGCTGTGACATGATGCCTATCAAACCCCTGGATATAGCTGTCATAGGAGACGAAGAACTGGTCAACGCACTGAGATTGGCCGGTATCAGCAAGCATTACATGATAAAGGGCGATCATGATATCCATGAAAATGTGAGGAAAGCTCTAACCGAATTGCTAGCCGAGCCTGATGTTGGTATTGTAGTGATGTTGGAAGACTATGCTCAATATGTTGAAGATCTGGTGACCCAAGTTAGAAAAGGGAGAGGAATAACTCCTGTAATTGTCGAAGTCCCATCGAAGTTTGGCACAAAGTACCCGGATATTAGGGAATATTACAGGGCGCTTATCAGAGAATCTATAGGGTTTGAAGTAGAAATTTGAGATTATGGCAAGAGTAGGAGGATAAAGACATGGGCAAAATATGGAGAATTTCAGGTCCTCTAGTTATCGCCGATGACATGAAAGGTTCCCAGGTTTATGAAGTTGTCGAGATAGGTGAAGAAGGGCTTGTCGGGGAGATAGTAGGACTGGAAGGGAACAAGGCGATAATTCAAGCACACGAGGATACTCAGGGGTTGAAAGTGGGCGAGGTAGTGAGAGGAACGGGAAGAGTGTTAAGTGCAGAGCTAGGCCCTGGGCTCGTGGGCTCTATTTACGATGGGCTACAAAAATCTTTACTCACACTGGGTGAGAATATTGGCCCGTTTATAAAACGGGGGGCCAAAGCCTCAGCTCTTCCCCGCGACAAAAAATGGCAGTTCACGCCTAAAGTCAAGGTCGGGGATGCTGTTAGCCAAGGGGATATAATAGGCTTAGTGCCCGAGACTAACCTGATAGAACACAGGATAATGGTGCCGTTGGGAATCAAAGGCACGATAAAAGAGATACGCCGAGGCGACTACACCGTCGAAGAGCCTGTAGCCTGGATAGAGCATGATGGTGAAGTAAAAGAACTCACGTTGATGCAAGAGTGGCCAGTAAGAAAACCCAGACCCTATAAGCAGAGGTCCGATCCTTCGGGCTTACTCACTACTGGCATGCGAATTCTGGATTACATGTTCCCTTTAGCTCTTGGTGGCAAGGCTTCGATACCCGGGGGCTTTGGTACTGGAAAAACCGTTGCCTTGCAGCAGCTGGCCAGATGGGCTCAGACACATCTGAACATCTACGTTGGCTGCGGCGAAAGGGGTAATGAGATGGCAGACGTGCTTACTAGCTTTAGAGAACTCAAGGACCCTAACACAGGAAGATTGTTACAAGAGAAAGAGATCTTTATAGCTAACACATCCAACATGCCCGTTGTGGCTAGGGAAGCAAGTATTTTTGTTGGCATTACTATGGCCGAGTACTTCCGGGACATGGGCTACGATATTTTGCTGGTTGCTGATTCGACTTCGAGATGGGCTGAAGCCATGAGGGAGATGAGTGGAAGACTGGAGGAAATGCCAGGGGAGGAAGGTTTCCCTTCGTATATGGGCTCTCGGCTTTCCTCTTTTTATGAAAGAGCAGGAATGGTCGAATGCTTAGGCAATCCTGAAAGAAAGGGCTCAGTAACTGTGGCTGGCGCTGTAAGTCCGCCGGGAGCTGACTTCAGCGAACCGGTAACCCAGAACACGCTTAGAATAATAGATGCATTGTACGCCTTGGACGTTTCGCTGGCAAACAAGAGACATTTCCCTGCCATAAACTGGCTTACCAGTTATAGCCTTTACGTGGACGCAGTCAAAGATTGGTGGAACGAGCACGACCCGGGATGGGAGAATACCAGGGCCAGTGCTTTGAAAGTATTGCAGCAAGAGGCTGAACTGGAGGAAATTGTGAGACTCATAGGTCCCGAAGCTCTGCCCGAAGGAGACAAATTATTGCTTCTTGCCGCCAGGATGATACGCGAGGACTTTCTCCAGCAAAGCTCCTATCACGAAGTCGATACCTACTGTACGCCAGTCAAAGCCGGCCTCATGCTTAAGACCATAATGAAGTTTTATGAACTAGCTCAGGAGATGTCAAATTCAGGGGCAGGCATTGAGAGCATCCGTTCATCGCCAATGGTGTACAGAATATCCAGGATGAAGGATATACCCAATGACGCCTTCGAACAGAGAGTCAAGGAATTGTGGTCAGAGATGGAACAAAGCCTGGTAACTGGCAAACGCGTTCCCTGAGAAAAGGAGGGCTTTTATGGATTTCTCCTCACTTTACGTTAAAGAAGGAAGAGCAATCAGCAAGGCTAAGGGATCTTTGCTCGTAGCTGAAAGCATACCTGGTATAAAATTTAATGAGATGGTTGATGTTCAACTTGGGAATGGTGAGGTGAAAAGTGGTCAAGCAATAGACATCAGTGAAGAAGTAGCTATAATCGAGGTATTTGGTGGCGTCAGCGAAGTAGACCTTATCGGAAGCAAGATAAGGTGTAAAGGCGAAACTTTAAAGTTGCCAGTATCTATTGACATATTAGGGAGAATCTTTGATGGGATGGGAGAACCAATAGATGGAGGCCCCAAGCTTATTCCAGAAGATTACCTGGATATTAACGGTGAGCCCATAAACCCCGCACTCCGCCAGCCTCCGGCAGAGTTTATTGAAACTGGAATCTCGGCGATAGATGGCCTAAACGCATTAGTTAGAGGACAGAAATTGCCCATATTTAGCGGCTCGGGCCTGCCTCACAACCGAATTGTAGCTCAAATAATCAGACAGGCAACCGTAAAGGGCGAGGAGGAAAGATTCGCTTTAGTATTTGCTGCTATTGGTATAAGTTACGATGATGCCTCCTTTTTCATGAGGAATCTCGAGAGGACAGGTGCGCTGGAGAGAACTGTGGCCTTCATCAATACCGCGTCAGACCCCGTTATCGAGCGAATAGCAACACCAAGGCTAGCTTTAACCGCAGCCGAATACTTGGCATGGAAACAGAATATGCATGTACTGGTCATACTCACCGACATGACTAATTATTGCGAAGCTCTCCGCGAACTTTCTTCTATGCGTGAAGAAATACCATCAAGAAGGGGATATCCCGGGTATATGTACACCGATCTTGCCACGATGTATGAGAGAGCAGGTAGGATTTCCGGAAAAGAAGGCTCGGTAACTATAATGCCCATTTTGACCATGCCTGATGATGATATAACACATCCCATACCCGACCTTACCGGCTATATAACTGAGGGTCAGATTGTCCTTTCCCGAAATCTAGAAAGAAAAGGTATATACCCGCCAATAGATGTATTCTTATCCCTTTCGCGAATGATGAAAGAGGGGATTGGCCAGGGTAAGACTAGAGAGGACCACAACAATGTCTTCATGCAATCCTACGCTGCTTATGCCGAAGGATGTTATCTCAGGGAGATATCCACCATTATAGGTGCTGAGTCATTAGGTGAAAGGGATAAAATATATTTGACCAGCGCAGATGAGTTCGAGAGAAAATTCATATCTCAAGGTGAGTGGGAGAAAAGAACGGTAGAAAACACCCTGGATATAGCTTGGGGACTATTTTCAGCACTACCCGAAGAAGACTTGAAATTAATTAAAGAGGAGTTCATCAAGAAGTATCTTCCCAAGTATCGGAAGTAGAAGTAGGTGCAGGGAAAATGCCGGAATTAATTAAAGTTAGACCTACAAAAATCGAGCTGGTAAAACTAAAGCGCAGGCTTTCCTTGGCCCAAAGAGTACAAAAGATAGTAAAGGACAGACTTTCCATACTAACCATGGAATTCCTACAGACAGCGAGGGATACAGTGGAAGCTAAAAGAAAACTACTTGATGAATCATCCAGACTTTATAAGGCGCTATCAATCGCCGCTGGGTATCATGGGTATATAGCCATGGAAAAGGAACTCATAGCCACTGAGGCTGATTTAAAAGTCACCGCTGGCTCAAGAAACATAGCAGGTGTGCGAATTCCGTCTTTTGAGCTAATCGACAATGGAAAGCCAATGAGAGGGTATAATCTGGTTGATACCTCCTCGTGGTTGGACCGTGCAGCACAGCTATCTGAAGAATCTCTTAGAGCTATTGTAGAATTAGCTGAACTTCAGAGGAATTTTGAATTACTGGCAATGGAAATAAAGAGAACAAAAAGGATAACCAATGCTCTAGAATATATAGTAATCCCAGGACTACAAGCGACGATAAATTACTTAAACATGAAGTTTGAGGAAAGAGATAGAGAAGAGAAAGTACGGCTGAAACGTGTGAAAGTCCTGGTTGCTCAAGGATAAACAAATGCCTAATCCATTACAAGACGAACCAAAGCAATCTCTTTACGAAAGGACACTTCAAGAGTGCTTAAGAGGCGAGCTCAGAATAGTGAATACTGGGTTACCACAGAGTCAAAAACGGCAGAGCAAGGAAAATAAACTCTTTTATTTATTAAACGAGAAATATCCCCATGTTGTATGTAACGATGGCAGCACTCATTTTTTTAAAAAGAGTGAACTTGAGTATCTGGCAAGCATGATAGATACTGATGAGCAAAAAGCATTACCATTGCCCATGCTTATAGAGCTAGGAGCAAATCAAGCTGAAGCCGCCATAATATGTGAAGGGAAACTAGAGGAGAAAGTCATATCAAAAGCGCTTAATATGCCGGTCACTTGCGAGGAAAGAAGGATTAGGATATATAAACCACAACTAGCCTTACTAAGGAGGAAGTTCAAAACAACAACCGTATATGTATTCTCTCCCAAAATCGTTGCCTAAACTGCCCGACCACTATATAATTTTCTTATTTGTGTGCCAGCAGATTATTAAAGTATGCCCTCTAAGCCAGAAGCCATTGACAAACACTGGCACTTAAGAGATAATCACCTTATTAAATGGTTAAAATCAGATTACGCCGTATGGGAAGGAGAAACAGGCCATTCTACCGAGTGGTAGCAGCTGATAGTCGTTCTCCCCGTGATGGTAAATTTATCGAGATTATCGGGCATTACAATCCTTTGACCGACCCCGCAACTATCAGCATTAATGAAGAAAAAGCTTTGAAGTGGCTTAGATGTGGAGCTCAGCCTACAGATACGGTGCGCAGCTTGCTCGGCAAACTAGGCATTATGGATAAAGTTAAGCCGACCTCAGGCCAAAACTAACTGTTAAGGAGGCGAAATGAAAGACCTGCTGGAATACATTATTAAAGCCATTGTGGCAGAACCTGACGCAGTAAAGATCACCGAGGAAAATAGTGATGAAGGCTTGCTATTTAAATTAGAAGTTGCTCCCGATGACAAGGGAAGGGTCATCGGCAGGCAGGGTCGCGTAGCTCAAGCGCTACGAACGCTACTTCGAGTAAAAGCAGCTAAAGAAGATACCAGAGTCAGACTGGAAATAGTGTAATTAGGATTGATAACAGCCAATTCCCATGTTCGTTAATCCCAAATTATGCGTACGACATGGGTCACGTTTTCGGGGAGGCTGGTAATCCTTGTGAAAGGGATGTTTAATCCCTGAGAGCAGATTCTGCCTTCATCAAACGTAATCCTTGAGTCCCAGCAGGGTTGTGATTCCATTTTCTTGGCCCTTAGCCATGGTGGTAGAACCTCCTTCTTTTTAAATTTTTGCTCCGGGGTTCATACCGCAACAAACTTTTTGACAATTTTCTCCACACAATCTAAAATAAGGCGCAAAACCGAGCGGTATTGTCATAATATTTTCAAACTCAAAGGAGGTATACATGGACCTTTCGCTTACAGATGAACAAAAAGTTCGCAAACAGGAGTTCGATGACACATGTAAAGAACTCGAAAAAAGGAAACCGCCAAGCTTTACGGGATTTGAGACCATCTATGAAGATGACGAGTGTTGGAAGTACAACCTGTATTGCGCCAAAGAATTTGCCAAAAAGGGATGGCTGGCCCTCGGCTGGCCACCCGAATATGACGGCAAAGGAGACATGATGGACCGCGTCCTCTTTGCTGAAGCCAGAGGATACTATGGCATTCCCGGAGTAGATATTTTTGGAGTGCAAATGCTTGCCCCAACCTTGTTACAGGCCGCAAGTGAAGAAATAAAGAGAGAATTCCTGCCACCTATTGCCCGGGGAGAGGTTATGTGGTGTGAGCTATGGAGCGAACCCAATGCCGGCTCAGACCTAGCCTCTCTGAGCACAACAGCAATAAAAAAGGGCGACGAGTACATTATAAATGGTCAGAAAACCTGGAACACCGGCGCTCACCGAGCTGATTGGGGCTTTGGCGTATTCAAGACAGACCCGACTGCTCGAAAACATCACAACATAACCTTCATTCTACACGATATGAAGACGCCAGGGATCACGGTAAGGCCAATTCCGTACCTGGATGGCCATGCTCCTTATGCCGAGGTTTATTTTGACGATGTTCATGTGCCAGCCAAAAATATTGTCGGCCAGGAACACGAAGGCTGGGCTGTTGTAAATCTTCTGGCTGGTTTCGAGAGATCCGGCATAAGCGAAATCATGAGCATGATACGCGGGCTAGAACAATTGGTGACATTTTGCAACGAGACCAAACGACACGGGCAGCCACTGGCCAAGAACCCGCTTGTCCGTAATCGGCTGGCTAAGCTGGCCTGCGAATTAGAGGCAGCCCGTGCCCTGGCATATCGTGTCGCTGATTTACAAAACAGAAACGAAATGTCCCTGATGGATGCCTCAGCAGGTAAAATTTTCTTCAGTGAACTGGGCGAGCGTTTTGCTTTTCTGGCTACGGACATTTTAGGCCCCTATGGCCAGGTCAAGACTTCTCGATGGGCTCCTTTAGATGGGTTATGGGAGAAGATGTTCCACGAACATTTCATAACCACCGTATCCATGGGAACAAATGAGATACAAAGGAATATCATCGCCTGGTACGGCCTGGGCTTACCCAGGATAAGATAAACCAAGCTTCGATAAGGAGGAATCATGGATCTTAGATTTACTGAAACACAAGAAATATTGAAGAAAATGGCACGAGATTTTCTTACCACAGAATGTCCCAAGACTCTGGTAAGAAAACTCGAACAAAGTGAGGAAGGATACTCTCCCGAACTCTGGAAGAAGATGGCTGAACTGGGTTGGATGGGCCTAATCATACCTGAAGAATACGGGGGTATGGGTTATACCTTCCAGGACCTTGTTGTCCTCTTAGAGGAGATAGGCAGAAATATTCTTCCTGGACCATTAATAGCTACTATAGCTAGCACTTTCCCCATACTCGAGGCGGGAACTGAACAACAAAAGAAGGAATTACTTCCCAAGATAGCTCAAGGTGAACTAATTCTTACCACGACTCTCCTCGAAGGTGACGGCGTCTTCGATGCTTCTGGAATCGCCGTTAAGGCGACACCAAAAGGAGATGACTTCATAATAAACGGCACAAAGCTCTTCGTGGAAATGGCCCATGTTGCGAACTACATCCTCTGTGTCACAAGGACAAAAGATGGAACTTCGCCCGAGAAGGGAATCACCCTTTTTATTGTCGACTCCACGACTCCTGGAATAAGTTGCGAGGTAATGCCTACCACCGCCGCAGATAAGCTATGCGAAGTGCGTTTTAAGGACGTCAATGTGCCCAAGAAAAATATACTTGGTAAGATAGATGAGGGATGGCCCATTGTGGAAATGCTGTTGCGCAAAGGCGCCATCGCTAAGTGTGCCGAATCCATAGGTGCTCTAGAGACTTGTGTAGAAATGACCGTGGCGTATTCCAAAGAAAGAGTTCAATATGAAAGGCCCATAGGCGCTTTCCAAGCACTTCAACATATAATGGCTGACATGTGGATGGCGATGGAAACCAGCCGTTATCTGGTTTATGAGGCAGCCTGGATGGAGTCGGAGGGTCTTCCCTGCGCTAAAGAAGCCTCCATGGCAAAGGCATATGTCAACGAGGTCTATAAGAATCTTAGCAAGTGGGCAGTGAGAGTACACGGGGCAATTGCTACCAGTGCTGACCACGACATACCCCTTTATTACCGTAGAAGCAAGGCCGCAGATATTGCTTTTGGCGGCACTGACTTCCACAGGGAGATAGTGGCCCAGAAAATTGGACTGGTCTGAAATCCTGTCTTACAATAAGTAGCTTATTAGCCCTCATCTTTGGGGAGCTAAGCTTTTGCTAGTCCGCATTTGACATTTGTCTGGCGCCTCAAGAAATTTGAGATTCGGATACTCTATCCGATAAAGTTGGCGATTGGTGGTGGTGACAGAGTCTAGGAGTTGCGACACTGGGCCTTGTACCTGTACAAGTTGGATAAAGCCTTGATTGAGGCACCAAGCGCGGGATATACAGGGAATTGCTCGCTTTCAAAAGCCTTTTTAGCCAGCAAGTGATACCTTCTATCCTCTTCATCTTCCGAATAGGCATCGAGTGAAACGCAAATCATTACGGTCTTGCCCATTTCATCTCTAGCATATCTACACCCCTGAACCATAATCTTAACAAGTTCCTTCAGGAAGTTTTCAGTTGCTTCTCCCAACACATGCCGCAGGTAACGTATTTCATCAAAGTGCAGCACTATTGAATCAATATTCTTATCGTGAGATAAGGTTTTGATAGCATCTGCAAGTGTCCCTGTTGTTCCGGGAATGTTATAAAATATTGGCCAAGCGTCCAAGGGATTATTTATGCTTGTTCCCGCTAGGGGAACCATTTTGCGCAATTCAGTTATCGTTTCCTTCGTGAATTGAGGGACTTCCAGTCCTGCTTTTACACATAAATCAGTTTCAAGCACGCTAAAACCACCGGAGTTGGTAATGATAGAGGTCCCTTTCCCTGAAGGGAGTGGAACACAGGACAATGCCAAAGCGGTATCCAGTAGTTCGTCGAAGTTCTCCACCTGGATTACCCCGGCCTGTCTAAAAAGTGAACTCCAGATTTCTGGCGAACCGGCTAATGAGCCTGTGTGAGAAGATGCTGCCCGGCGGCCGTGCTCGGTTACTCCTCCTTTGAGTGCCAGTACCGGCTTTAGTTTTGCAGCTTCGGTCATCGCTGCTTTGAGACGCTTACCGTTTTTTGTCCCCTCTATATATAAAGCTATAACCTCGGTGTCGGAGTCATGCGCCAGGTATTCCAAGAAGTCGGGACAGTCGAGGTCTATGGCATTCCCGTAGCTGATAACTTTACTGAACTTTACATTTCTCAGCTCCCCGATGGACAAGAATTGCTCGGCGAAGGTGCCGCTTTGTGAAATCACCCCAACCGGACCTTCCTCGGTTAAGACCCCTGGAACAAAAGCTAAGCCAGACTTAGGGCAACATATTCCCATACAGTTAGGACCAATTAAGCTAACTTTACCTCTGGCTATCTTCCGCACCTCGTCCTCTAAAATTTTCCTTTCTTCTACTCCAGTTTCACTGAAACCGGCTGTAAAGACATGGACCGCTTTTACGCCTTTTTCTATACATTCGACTAATACTCTTGGAACGAGTAATGCCGGCACTGCTATGACAACATAGTCAATCCCCTCTTCTATATCTAAGATGCTGGCGTAGCATCTTTTACCGTGGAGTTCTTTATACTTGGGATTAACCAAGAACAGACTGTCTCTGAGTTTTGTGCCCATTAAAGCCTGTGAGAAGCCATCGCTGTCAGAAGCTCCTATTACAGCTACCGTTCTTGGGTTGAAAATATACTCGAATTTTC
>DATKVL010000358.1:0-4037 GCA_035530115.1 Dehalococcoidia bacterium
TAACGACACTGGACGCCCATGTTGCAACCTATCAGGGACCGCCCATTGTCTACGGGTTTCAGCGGGTAGGTCTCGGCTGTGGCATCGCAGCTCCGCGCTCACTGGTCGCGGCACAATTTGGTGCCTTCTGGATGGGCAACAACGGGTTCTTCGGCTATGACGGTTCTACGGTCACTGAGCTACCCTGTGAGGTGCTCGACCATGTGTTCCTCAATATCAACCGTCAGGAGATCAGGAAAGCGTGGGGCGTGTCCAACGAGGCCTCTCATGAGGTGTGGTGGTTTTACCCCAGCGCGGGCTCACTGGAATGCGACAAGTATGTGGCGTTTGATTATGAGGAAGGACACTGGCTGATTGGCACAATCGACCGCTCTGCCGGGACCGAGGCAGGAGCCTATGTTGATCCGCTGTGGATACAGTCAGACAGGGTTATCTACCGGCATGAGAACGGCTATGAGCATAGTGGTGTGAAGCCGTTCCTCGAGTCTGGCCCGATCAATCTGGCGAACGGTGACGAGATCATGTATGCCACATCAATCATGCAGGATGAGCTCCTCCTCAGCACACTGGCTACGGCACCATTGACACTCGATGTGACAACCCGATACTACCCTGATGGCACCCCGTTTGCGTGGGGACCCTACACACTTGGTAACCCGACTGATGTTCGGTTCAGTGGCAGACAGGCTCTGCTCAAGGTGACGGCTGAGGACGGTGCCCCATGGCGACTTGGTGGCGTGAAGCTTGAATATGAATTTGGTGGAAGGCGATGAGCAACCTGACAACTGAGAAGCCACCACCCTATAGCGGGAACAACCAGCAATGGGCTGAGGATATCACTGACTGGCTGATTCGTTTAACCGCATCGATAGATCGAGAATTGAATGATATCATTACACGATTAGAGGCGCTTGAACCATGAGTTCCGCAGTAGAGCAGGGCGAAGCGGATCACCTTGATAGCGAGGTGGAGCGCTGCCGTAAATGGATTCAGGAGGCGCTGGACCATGGCGGCAATACGCATGAGGTAGAGGATATTCTGCAAGGAATCCGGGAAAATCGGTTCCAGTTTTGGGCGGCAGAGAAGGCAATGTTCGTCACCGAGATATTGACCTACCCTAATTTTAAGACGATCCACAGCTTCCTGATTGGCGGCGATCTGGATCAGGTGATGGAGATGCGTGAGTCAATTGAAGAGTTCGGCAAGCGCATTGGGTGCAAGTTCTCAACAGGAAATGGACGCCGGGGCTGGGTTCGCGTTATGGAGCAGCACGGTTATACTCTCGATACATACTGTATTAGCAAAAACCTCTCAGAGGAGGGTTAAACGATGTCAGGCGGCAAAGGTGGATCAAAAACACAGGAAACGCAAATCCCGAAGTGGGCTGAAGACTTCGCCCGGTACAATATCGACAAGGGCAAGACTGCCTCGGAGATAGGGTATTTGCCGTGGACGGGTCCCGACGTGGCGGCACTGTCCCCCATGCAGGAACAAGCCATGCGCAACACAGGCAGCGCGGCACAGTCGTTCGGGCTGGCTGACGAAGGCTTCGACCCGCTTGGAGGTCTCCCGCAGGCTGAGGAGTTCGCTGGTGGCGTCAGGGGCTACTCCAGCTTCCCCATGTTCCAAGAGGGAGTGAACGACCTGTACGAGATTGCTCCGGGCTCCATGCAGAAATACGACTCTCTGTTTGCCCAGAACGTGTCCCCCGAGTTTCAGGGCAAGGCGGCCTATTACGACCCCAACAACCCAGAGATGGCAGAGGCTCGTGAGGCTGAGATAGAGAACGGTGGTGCCAACCAATATCCACCCGGCTATGAGTGGCTGGCGATGCTGCAAAATGGTGGCGGCAGCGGCTTCAGAAATTACAGTGGACAGAATAGTGGGCGCGGCTTCCGCAAAGGCCCTGCGCAACAGAGCTATCAGGGTGGGGGTGGACTTCCACCTTGGCTCTACGGTCAACAGTAGGAGAGCGGCATGAGTTCACAAATGGGTGGTGTAGGCGGTAGCGGCTCTGGATTCGGTGGTGGCAGCAGCTTTAATCCCGGAGGCGGTCCCGGATTTAGATACAACCCAACAGGAGGTGGCGGCGGCTCCGTGCCCGGAGGCTATGGCAACAACTCGAGCCTATACAAACCGGCTGGGTATCAGCGGCAGTTTAATCAAGCAGGGAACGATGTGTTCGGTCAGGCAGCGGCAGGCAACCAAGGTGCAATGGCATCTGCCTTTCAGGGTCTGAACTTCAGTCCAATGAGCGTGAACTATCAGGGCTACAACCCCAGCGGTTATGACGCGAACATGATCGACCCCAGCGCATTCAATAACATGGGATACAACCCGGCTCAGGTGGGCGCGGCGAGCTATAACCCATCGGCCAATGTTCGGGGCGGTAGCTATGATGCCGGGCAGTTGAGCAATACCAACCTCGACCCCTATATGAATCCGTTTACACAGAACGTGACGGACTTGGCTGTCGATGATATCAATCGCTCCCGGCAAATGATGGGCAATCAGCTCGATGCTCAGGCACAAAGCGCTGGTGGATTCGGTGGATCACGTCAGGCACTGATGCAGACTGAGAACGACCGCAACGCTATGGATCAGGTGGGCAAAACATCAGCAGCACTGAATCAAGCCAACTTCGCCAATGCCCAGCAGATGGGTATGGCCGATATTGGCAACAGGAATCAGGCGAGCCAGTTTAACCTTGGTCTGGACATGCAGAGCCAACTGGCGAACCAGCAAGCGCAGAATCAGGCAGGCCAATTCAATGCTGCCAACCAGATGACGGCAGGCCTTGCTAATCAGGGCGCAGCGAATCAAGCATCACAGTTTGACATTGGAAACCGTATGTCCGGGCTGTTCGCCAATCAGGGTGCAGCCAATCAGGCAGGGCAGTTCAATGCCAGCGCACAGAATCAGGCAGGGCAATACAATGCCGGTCAGAATCTACAGGCGCAGGGCATGAACCAAGCGGCACAGATGGATGCCAACGCTCAGCGCATGCAGCAGCAACAACTGTTGGGCAATCTCGCTAACGCCGGGTTCGGCATGGGGATGGGAGTCAACAATCAGCTTGGGCAGCAGGGAGCCCAGCAGCAGGCTATGATGCAGCAGCTCATCAACGCTGGTAAGGGTCAGTTTGGGAACTTCACTGGAATGCCACAGCAGCAGCAGCAGTTGTTGCAGAGCCTGATGAGCAGCATGCCCGGTGGTGGTGGGACATCTACCGCGAGCAAACAGCCCGGCGTGATGGATTACGCTACGCTGGCAATGGCAATGTATGCAATGTCTGATGAGCGACTGAAAGACAACATCCAGCCCATGGGCAAGTACCCCGGAACTAACCACAATATGTATGTGTGGGATTGGAACGAGGAGGCTCTACGGCTCGGTCTGGGCGATGCACCGTCGATAGGTGTCTTGGCCCACGAAGTCCGGGAAACGCAGGCAGAGCTCGTTTCTAGAGCTCCTAACGGTTATCTACAGGTTAGGTACGGAGGGCTACAATAATGTCATTACTCGACATGCTGAATATCCAAGGCGGGAACGACCCCATGGATAGGTGGCGCAAAATGCAGATGATGAACCCCACCGCTATGAGCAACCCCATGGGCCCTCAGGGTGGACCGCCTCCCATGGGTGGACCGCCTCCGGGATTGCTAAATTCCGCTGCTCCCCCGGCCCAAGAGAAGCAGGGTCTGCTGTCCAAGATCGGCGCATTTGGCAAGGAAAACGGCATGCAGCTTGCGGGCCTGTTCAACAGTATGCGGCTGGACCCTGACCCTTATTTCTCCCAGATGGCACAGCACGATATGGTGACCAAAGCGGCTGATAAAAAAGAAAGGGTACAGGGCAATGCAACTGCCGATTGGCTGGAGAAACAGGGCAACCCCGAGATGGCAGAATTTGTCAGGGCGAATCCATCGCTAGGCTCACAGATGCTGCTCCAGTGGCAGAAGCAGAAGGCGGTTAAACCGACTGAGACATTCTCCACGATCACTGGCGCTCAGATGGCTGAGAAGCTGGGCATCAAG
>DATKVL010000359.1:0-1276 GCA_035530115.1 Dehalococcoidia bacterium
GGTTGTTTAAAAATGTAATTGCCCAATTTATTTTACCCCTTGGTTGGGGAAGAGTTTATTGGGCAACCGAGCCCGATAAATCAGGTAATTACAGAAATGCCCAAAATTGAACGGAAATCAAAATTAAGCAGCCTCTTTTAAATAGAAGAAAGGTGGTAACAGTTTAGTTTTCCTAAAACGGCGCATATTCGCCATATTTTATAGGTTCATCTGAATACACTTTTTTGAAAAGACTTACCTGTTACGAAAGTTTAGAGTGCGCATAAAGCGAATACAAGCTACCATTACAGCCGGGCTTCTGTTATTGATGCTGATATTGCCCCAATTGGCTCTGGCTGCTGGGCCAGAGATAACAAGTGTCGTTGTGCTGGACTACACCTCTACTACCGCTACCATCTTCTGGACTACCAATACTACCAGTGATAGCCGGGTGAATTACGGCACCACTATATTGAGCCAGACTGAGTACGATAGCAGCACGACCACCACCCATCTCATAACCCTCCAAGGATTAACCCCGGGCACAACCTACTACTTTGAGGTTGAGTCTACCGATGGCTTGGGAACTTCCACTGATGATAATGGCGGCGCATACTATTCTTTCACAACAGAAGCCGTAACAGTGTATTCCATTACCCTTGACCCTGTTTGTGGGGTCTGCGGCGAGCTGATCGAAGTAGGGCTCTGCGGCGAGGTGATCGGAGTAACGGCGCTCGTTGCAGCGGCCGGCACCTATCATGTCTGCTGGGATTCTCGCGCAGCAGCGAATGTTGTAGGGACATTCACAGCAACCGGAGCTGGAAGCCACACCCTCGCGTTCTATATGCCCGAGGCTAAGAAGGGTATTCATACGGTTTATTTGACCGACAACGCTTATGCCGAAAAGGCTAAGGCTGAATTTGAAGTCTTCCCTTCTGTAAAGATTGACCCTGCGGAAGGACCGGTGGGCACGGAGGTGACTCTCAACGGCTATGGTTTTACCGCCTCGCAGGACATCCGGGTTAGCTTCTGGCAGGGCGAGATAAAGAAGGGTGAGGAAAAGACGGCTAAGGCTGATCCCAAGGGTAGCTGGCCGGTAACTTATACCATCCCACACACCCCCGCCGGTGGCTATATCTTCAAGGTCGAAGCTAAGGAAGGTACGGTATGGGTAAATTGGGTGAGCAAGTATTTTGAGGTGACCCCAAAAATCACTGTTACGCCAGATTCGGGGACGGTGGGGCGGACGATTACGGTAGTTGGCACGGGCTTTGCCAGTGAAGAAGAAGACATTGAG
>DATKVL010000360.1:0-2125 GCA_035530115.1 Dehalococcoidia bacterium
TCGTCGCAAAGATAGTTGTATGGGTCATATATTTTAATTTGAGGAAATTGGAGCAACAATTTACCAAGAATGATCCGGCTCCCTCGGTCATATTTCAGCGCAGCTTTTAATGGCTGTTGGCATGTGTTAATAATTTTGAACGGGCGGGGAAGGCAAGCCCTCGGGTTTTCCCCCCCCGGAGGTGCCAACGAAATAACGATTCTTTTATTGGTGGCCGTTAAAAATTCCATCGACTGTATAAATGATTTTTGGAATTCCATACTGGAAAATGCTTGGGGTGGTGTTGCAAAGCCATAATTTTTCCCATTTGCATATTCTGGCCATGCGGCTGCTAAAACAACAACCTTGACCGACGGTGTGTTTTTAACCCAGTCATAGTAGTATTTGTAAGCTTCCGCGCAGACTGGGGGGCCATAATTTAACAATGGCGGACACTGCCCCCTTCCAAATTGTTTAAACGTGAACGGAAAGTATTTGGTTGCGTTCAGCAACACTTCGGAAAATGACCCCGCAAATGAATCCCCTAATAGAGCAACTGATGGGTCCTTTTCTACATTCCCATAAGTGCACCAATCCCAAGCTCCATCATGGCTTTTTTTAGGATATGTGCACTGAATCCTGGATACGGGCGGGAATCTGAAATCATAGGAATACTCATTAGTTATCGTGGATGCAGATCTGAACTTTAGTCCATCTTGCTCGTAGATAGCGTATCCAGCACAACCGATGACAATCATTGAAACCAACAAAACAATCGTCATCGCGCTCCTGTGCTTGCCAGTGCGAACAGGCTGTTCAACAAACCGATAAGTCAACCAGGCAAGTAGAATTGAAATCAGGATGGCGGGATTTCGAATGCCCGGCGGAGGTCCATCTGCATTCGCTACTATCATCCCAAAAGATAATAGCGGCCAATGCCACAGATACAATGGATAGCTAATCAATCCAAACCACACGAGAATTTTGTTAGAAAGCAATTTCCTGTTGAGCCATGCACCAGAACCAGCAGAGATCATAAAAGCAGTCCCGAATGTTGGTAGTAGGGCCCACCACCCGGGGAATGAGCGCGACTCATTTATTAATGCGAAACCCAGCGCCAAAAAAACGGCTCCCAGTATTGACTGAAGATTCTTATACCGGCTGTTTAATTGTGGCTTGTGCAGGGCAATGAAAGCCAGCACACCGCCAACCATCAACTCCCAGGAACGGGGAAGCGGAGAATAGAATGCCTCGATTAGATTATTGTTGGTCAAATAGATATTCGCAGCAAACGAAACTAACGCAATCAGTGCGGTGATCTTCAAAAACCCCCATCGGTGTTTCCAAGCCAGCGCCAACAACAATGGCCAAAAAATATAGAATTGTTCTTCAATTGCCAGGCTCCACAAGTGGAGCAACGGTTTAGCTTGTGCCGAATTATCGAAATACCCGCTATCCCCCCAAAATATAAAGTTGGATACAAAACCAGCCCCTCCTGCAATGTGCTCTCCAAGCTGTTTATATTCATCGGAATAAAGTGCGAATCCCCCGAACACAAGGCTGGCGAGCATTACAATCAATAGCGCGGGGAATATACGATTAATGCGTCGACTATAAAACTCAAGAAAGCTGAAACGATCACGCTCCAGGCTGGAGAAAATAATCGATGAGATCAGGAATCCTGAAATAACAAAGAAAATGTCTACGCCAATAAATCCGCTTGCAATTTTCTTTGGCAGTGCATGAAAACCGACAACAGAAAGAATCGCGATAGCTCGTAAGCCATCAATGTCCGGGCGATATTCTGGGTGAGTTAGATGTGGATGCTTTTCACCAACCTTAAAAATCTTCATGTATACACTTGGCGCTAGTTACTGATCTGAAAGACTACTTGAAATCACGCGTGAGCTCCATCACTAAATTGCCCTAGTGCTCAGATGACGAATGACCGGTATCTAGAAGCAGAAAAGTAATGCTGATTGTCACTTCAGTATCGAAAAAGGAAGATCGTGAAAGACTGGTTTGGGGCAAATAATAATCAGTGGTTGAAAAATATCGGCTGTAGTAAATACCGTACCACTTTCAAAATTTGAGGGGTTACCTGTAGCTGTTTTAGACTGCTTTTGAGTGTGGCGAACTCTGGTAA
>DATKVL010000361.1:0-8011 GCA_035530115.1 Dehalococcoidia bacterium
TCATTCTGAAGGTAGCGAAGAATCTGGCATGAGGCAAACCATAATTAAGCTTCCCTCTCCTCAGTTGAAAGGCAAGGTTTCATTAGAGGAAACGATACTAAGGCGCAGAGCGGTTCGTAGATACCGTAGGGAGCCACTAGACTTATCTCAATTGAGTCAAATACTTTGGTCGGCCCAGGGCATTACCGGAACTAGAGAGTTCAGGGCAGCGCCCAGTGCCGGAGCTACCTATCCCCTGGAGATTTTTGTGTTCGTTGGCAAACAAGGCGTCATTGTCAGCGAGGCAAAGCAAGCTCCCAAAGAATTACAGGCTGGCATTTACCACTATGAAGCAGCTTCCCATTCCTTGAGCTTACACAAACCGGCTGATTTAAGACCAGATTTAGCCAGAGCAACTCTGGATCAAGGATTTATTATCGACGCCCCGGTGGATATTGTCGTCTGTGCTCTTTATCACAGGACTTCTTATAGATATGGCAGACGTGGAGAAAGATATGTTCACATAGAGGTGGGGCATGTAGGTGAAAACATCCATCTTCAAGCTGTGGCTTTGGGGTTAGCCACAGTGGAAGTCGGCGCCTTTCATGATGAAGAGGTATGGAAAATCCTCGGGGTAGAGGAACAAATTAAGCCCCTATATATAATGCCTGTGGGCAAACCAGTGTAAAGAAAGACACAAAGCGCCAAACATTTTTGTTAGTGTCTGTCTACAGACGTTCTTAGCTCGCGATTGAATTGAGCTTGGGCCCTTCTTGCCATCTCAGTAAACTTATTTGACCGGTAATTTAGAAAGCTATAAAATAACCTCACCCCGTAATGTATGACTTCTAAAATTATGAGGCTAGTGGAACGGATACTCAAGGGAGAAAACGTCTCCCTATCACGCGTCATCAGCCTGGTGGAAAACGAAAGCAGCCAAGTACCCGAAATAATGAAGCTCATCGCTCCACACCTAGGGAAGGCACACTGCATAGGGGTAACCGGCCCCCCGGGAGTCGGAAAGAGCACCCTGGCGGACAAGCTGACAGCGTTGATGCGGAAACAAGGCTTAAAAGTCGGGATAATTGCCGTAGATCCCTCAAGCCCATTCACGGGAGGGGCAGTATTAGGTGACCGGATAAGAATGCAGCAACATTACCTTGACGATGGGGTTTTCATTCGCAGTATGGCGACTCGTGGCAGTATGGGCGGGCTACCACAAACTACCAGTTCTGTAATCAAGTTGCTTGACGCCGCTGGTAAAGATATTATCCTGGTAGAGACGGTAGGAGTAGGGCAAAGCGAGGTAGATATTATGGAGAAGACCGATACTGTGCTTGTCATATTATGTCCTGAATCTGGGGATGCTATCCAGACGATGAAAGCAGGACTGTTTGAGATCGCTGACATATTTGTAGTTAATAAGTCTGACCACCCTGGTGCCGACAATTTTGTCCGTGATATACAAGCTATGCTGCAGCTTCGTGAGCCAAGTTGGTGGAATATACCTGTGGTAGCCACAGAAGCAGTTAACGACGTTGGCATTGAGGAACTTTACAAACAAATTCAATTACACCACCAAGCCCTCTGTGAAGATGGTCGACTTTCACAACGTCGCCAACTACAACGAAAACAGGACTTCATAAAAACTCTAGAACGAAAACTCGCTCATAAGTTGCTCATGTTAATTGAGCAAGATGGGCAACTGAGTAGCTATATTGAGAGGGTGGAAAAAGGAGAGCTCGACCCACACTCCGCAGCCGATGAAATCCTTAAATCTGGAAACCTTTTAACCGATTGGTTACATCAATAACCCTAGAATAAATCTCAATGGCCAAAAGTTATGATGTCGCCATAGTTGGTGCTGGTCCCGCAGGTATATTCGCTAGCTTGGAACTGTGTAACGCTGGCCTCGATGTTTTGCTTCTGGACAAGGGAGGAGAAATTGATACCCGTGTTTGTCCCGTTCAAAACAGAAGTGGGTGCTGCGCCCTCTGCTCCCCATGCCATCTAGTAAGTGGTTTCGGAGGTGCTGGAGCCTTCAGCGATGGCAAACTAACTCTGTCCACCCAGGTAGGCGGCCGGCTCAAGGAATTGATCGGCTTTGATCAAGCCCAAGCACTTATAGATTATGTTGATTCTATTTATCTCAAATTTGGCGCCCCTCCCAAGGTTTATGGAATAGGAGGAAATATAGCTGAACTAGAGCGGGAGGCTGCCTTAGTCGGACTCAGACTAATACCTGTTAAATTGCGTCACTTGGGAACAGAGTTTTGTCACGAAACATTGAAGGCTATGCAGAATTATCTGTCATCTAAGTTAGACATAAGGCTGGGAACAACAATTAAGAATATTATAGCTGACGATAGTGCGGTCAAAGTTGTTGAAACTAGCAATGGTGAAAGGTTAAGCTGTCACTACTTAATCTTAGCCCCAGGGAGGGAAGGGGCAGAATGGCTATGCAATGAAGCCAAGAGGCTTAAACTAGGCCTTAAATCTAACCCTGTAGACGTGGGTTGCCGAATCGAAGTACCAATGTCAACCATGGAGAAGCTAACTTCGACATTGTATGAATCAAAACTCGAATTTTATTCCAAAAGTTTCAATGACCGGGTTAGAACATTCTGCATGTGTCCTGGAGGCGAGGTGATTATGGAGTCCACAGGTGGTTCCGACCCTGTGATTACGGTCAACGGCATTGGTTATACCCAACCCAGGACAAAAAATACTAACTTTGCTATTTTAGTAAGCACCACCTTCACTGAGCCTTTCCATGAACCTATCGCCTATGGTAAGTATCTGGCAAGGCTAGCTAACGTCCTTAGTGGTGGTGTATTAGTGCAGAGATTGGGGGACTTAATGGATGGCCGCCGCTCCACACAAGCTCGCCTCCAGAATAGTCCCATCGAACCAAGCTTAAAAGCAGCAACCCCGGGAGATTTGAGCTTTGCCCTCCCCTATCGCTATCTCAAGAGTATAGTGGAAATGATTCAAGCTATGGACAAACTAGTTCCGGGCGTCGCTTCCCCCCAGACTTTACTTTACGGGATAGAGGTTAAATTTTACTCTAGTCAGTTAAAGTTGACCCCTTGTTTAGAGACCGAGATCGGTAATATATTTGCTGCTGGCGATGGCGCCGGTGTCAGCCGAGGCTTGGTCCAAGCCTCAGCCTCCGGTATAGTAGCAGCCAGAGAGATATTAAAACGGTCAAGCACAAAATCTTCCCCAGCAACATGAAGTGTCCCACTTTTTTTGGCATCGATTTAACTTCAACCGAAGCCAAACCTAGCGCTTGCTTAGGATTGGATAGTAAATCACAACTTGTTTACCTTGGTTTATTAACAGAGAATAGAGATATCGTCACTCTATTAAATTTCTATTCACCTCAAGTAATAGCAATCGATGCCCCCTTGAGTTTGCCATTGGGGTTATGTTGTCTTGAGGAAAGTTGTCCTTGCAAGCCAAAATTCCCAAGGAAGAATAGGCAATGTGACCAGGAATTGAGGCAACAAGGAATTCCTTGTTACCCCACTAGCAAGAAGACTTTTATCAAGGACTTGATTTACCGTGGCATTGAGCTCAAAACTAGCATTGGCCGCGAGGTGAAGCAAGCTGGTCAAGTCATTGAGGTCTATCCTTTCGCTAGCAAAGTCCGCCTCTTTGGTAAAACCATACCCCGGAAAACTACCAAACAAGGGATGAGCTTCCTCAGAGATAAGCTAGGAGAAATTCTACCTGGTCTTAAGCCCTATTTAGACACGTTCGACCACGACCTGTGCGATGCCGCAGTGGCAGCTTACACTGCTTTGCTCCACCACCAAAATAGGGTGGATGCTTTAGGTAATAATGAAGAGGGGTTAATTTTCATCCCAAGTTGACGTTCACCCTTCTTCATTGTTAAACTACGTTAAACTACCGCGAGGAGGCGAGATGAAATGGAATTAACTTTAAGCGTTATCAAGGCAGACGTCGGCGGCTATGTCGGGCATTCTTCCAGCCACCCCGATGTAATACAAAAGGCTAAGGAAAAACTGGAACATGCTCAAGGCCAGGGGCTGCTCATAGATCATCACGTTACAGTTTGTGGCGATGACCTCCAGTTGATAATGACTCACCAACATGGTGAAGACAGTGAACAAATCCACAAGTTAGCCTGGGATACATTTGTGGAATGCACCAATGTAGCTAAGCGATTGAAACTACATGGTGCCGGACAGGACCTTCTAGCTGATGCCTTCGCTGGCACTGTCAAGGGGATGGGACCTGGTACAGCTGAGATGCAATTTTCCGAGCGCCAAGCTGAAACCATAGTCATATTTATGGCAGATAAGACGGCATCTGGCGCCTGGAATTTGCCTCTATATAAGATATTCGCTGACCCCTTTAACACCATTGGGCTAGTTATTGCCTCCAATATGCACTCTGGCTTCACCTTTGAAGTCCACGACGTCAAAGAGCACAAAAAAGTCAGTTTTAACGCTCCTGAGGAAATCTACGACATGCTAGTTTTTCTCGGCGCACCAGGCCGCTATGCCGTTAAAGCGGTGTACCACAAGGAGAGTGGTGAAATCGCTGCTGTCTCCTCTACTCAGAGATTATCTCTCATGGCCGGCAGATACATAGGCAAGGATGACCCTGTCTGTATCGTTCGCTCCCAGGGAAAATTTCCCGCTGTGGGCGAAATACTGGAACCCTTTGCTTCTGTTAACATAGTCGAAGGCTGGATGAGAGGCTCGCACCACGGCCCGTTAATGCCGGTAGCTGTCCGGGAAAGCAATCCCTGCCGTTTTGACGGTCCACCAAGAGTAATAGCCGCTGGTTTTCAACTTGCTGATGGCAAGCTCGTCGGGCCTCGTGACCTCTTCGATGACCCTGCTTTCGATGAGGTTCGTCATCAAACAAACATTGTGGCGGATTTCCTGCGCCGAATGGGTCCGTTTGAACCACATCGCCTGCCGCTTGATGAGATGGAATATACCACCATGCCCGAAGTGGTAAAGAAGCTGGCTCCAAGATTTCAAGACATCTAACGCCAAAATGCCTAAGCTTCTCTTAGCTACCTCCAATCCAGGGAAAATCAGGGAATACCGCTTTCTCCTGGATGGCCTTGGTTACCAGCTGACTACGCTGGCCGAAGAAGGAATAGCAAAAATCGTCACTGAGTCGGGGAACAACTACGAACAAAATGCTCGGTTAAAAGCCATTAGTTATGCCAAATTAAGCCAGCTCACCGCTCTTGCCGATGACTCAGGACTGGAGGTGGATGCCCTTAATGGGGAGCCAGGTGTTAAGTCAGCTCGCTTTGCTGGTGAAGCTGCTACTGACGAAGAAAAAGTGAGCTTTCTCTTAGCTAAACTTAACAGTGTTCCCTTGGAGAGACGAACAGCCTGTTTTAAGTGCGTCATTGTTATAGCTAGTCCAAGAGGCCGCACAGAGGTATGCTACGGCGAGTGTCATGGCACAATTGCCCTTGAGGCTAAGGGGGAAAATGGTTTTGGTTATGACCCTATTTTTTCCCTTCCTGAGATAAGTAAGACCATGGCCGAACTTCCATTGGAGACGAAAAATCAAATCAGCCACCGCGCCCGAGCAAGTCAGAAGGCGCGTCAGGTGCTACAGCAACTTCACATCTAACTTTTGTGTCAAATCATTTAAGTAACCCAACCTGTCACCAGTGGACTTATCAATTTTTTAAAGCGGCCATTCATCATTTGATGCACTTCCTCTCCGGGTCGGAATTGAGAATAATACGCACAAGTAACGAGACTTTTTACAATATTTAAGGAAAATTTAAGGAAAACTATTGACATTCGAGTAGTGGATGGCTTATTCTTTTATAAAAAGGGAGGTGAACAGATGCAAGCATACTGTATGAAATGCCGTGCCAAAAGGGAAATGAAGAATACCAGAAGCATAATCATGAAGAACCGTAGGCCGGCCACTCAAGGCGTATGTCCCGTATGCGGGACCAAGATGTTCAGAATAGGGAAGGGTTAAAGCTAATATCGTAGGTGGCAGAATCAATGAAAGGCTGGGTATCTGTACACAAAGATACCCAGCCTTTCATTACCGACCATATCTAGAGTTGTGGTTATGCCCGCCCACAGCAAAAATCGTTTCTGAATTGCTTATTGGAATTTAATTTAGTTACCCTTGAAAAACTTCTTTTCATGGGGTGCTGGTTACCCCCAAAGTTATTAAGAGCACTACGACACCAGCCACAATTACTCCTAACCCAACGGCGGGAAAGGCCTTCCTCCAATCCATGCCCAGTAGCCAGGCCAAAATAGTCCCCGTATATGCCCCGGTGACAGGCAAAGGAATAGCCACAAACAAAAATAATCCCCAGAAGCCATATTTATCTACTTTCGGCTTACCTCTTTTCCTTAAGCTATCAAGGTACTGGTCGAACAACGGGATTCGGGACAGGAGCTTATCGTAAAAAAGGCGCAAAGCAAAGAAGATAGGGAAAAAGATCAGGGCGTTAGCAGCGACCACTATAGAGAAGGTAAACCATGGATCCAGTCCCAAAGATATGCCTAACGGTATACCACCTCTTAATTCACTAATGGGCAAAACGGTGGCTAACAGAGTTAAAGCTATTTCTCTTGTCATTATATGCTTCCCAAACAGCGCTGCTTATGACCGGGAAGCATAGTTTAGCATATGTTATTACACCGTGTGGTTGTTGCCAACCACTTAATTCCGTGCTATCTTCTACTTAACTTAGCTTAAAACAGAAAATGCATACAAAGAGACTATTTGGAACCAGTGGTATCCGGGGCGTAGTTAACCAGGATTTATCGCCTGATTTCTGCCGCCGGCTTGCCTTAGCTATAGGCACTACCCTGCCTCAATCCTCCACAGTTTGTATCGCTACCGATACTAGAATAAGCAGGGATGTAATTAAGGAGGCGATTACTGCGGGCTTGCTTTCCTGTGGCATAAACGTAGTTGACTTGGGCATTTTGCCTACCCCAGCGCTGGCATTGCTCACCCGGGAATCGGGCTTTGCCGCTGGAATTATGGTTACAGCTTCCCACAATCCACCCGAGTTCAATGGAATCAAGCTCTTCACCGAGAATTCGCTGGGATATAGCCAGGTTCAAGAAGCGGAGATAGAGAAAATCTATCTTAACCAGAAATTCCGTCAGGGAAAGGGAGGAGGTTTAGAGCAAGCACAGGATATGAAACAAAGATATCTTTCCTTTATTAAAGGCAAGCTTTCTCTGCCAGGATTTAATCACCAGCTAAAAGTAGTAGTTGATCCTGGCAATGGCGCTGCCTCCAAGTTTGCCAGCGACATCTTTGTCCAGATGGGCCTTGATGTAATACCTATAAATGATGAGCAAAATGGCCTTTTCCCGGGGAGAAGCCCCGAGCCCAAGGAGGATACTCTTCAGAGCACAGTTAATTTCCTGAAACAACATAATGCTGACTTAGCTATTTGCTTTGATGGCGATGCCGACCGCGTTGTTTTCTGCGATAAAGAAGGTTTCCTCGGTTTCAACGAGCCCATCGCCTTCATCTCGAGACTGGTCGTCAAGAAAACGGGAAGGAAAAAGATTGCTACCACAGTAGAAACTGGAACTCTACTTGACCTGGCGGTGAAGGACCTTGGGGTGGAAGTGGTTAGAGGCAGAGTAGGTGATGTCGCCGTCGCTCATTTAGCCCAGGAGCTCGATGCTGCCTTAGGAGTGGAGCAGGTAGGCGTCTACATCATCCCCGAGGCGGGCTATTACCCCGATAGCATTTTTGCTTCCCTCATCCTGTTAAGTCAGCTAAGCGATGCCGGCGAAATCAGACAATTCTTCCAAGATATTCCCAGACTATTCTTCAAAAAAACAAAGGTCTTTTGTCCTGATGAACTTAAAGAGTTAGTCATGGCTCGGGTAAAGGAAAAGGCTCAACTTTTTGCTCCCGATGAGATAAATACTCTTGACGGTCTGAGGCTGGAATTTCCTGACTCCTGGATGCTTATCAGAGCTAGTGGCACCGAGCCTGTCATCCGAGTAATCTCCGAGTCAACGTC
>DATKVL010000362.1:0-3115 GCA_035530115.1 Dehalococcoidia bacterium
CGGTTATAAGGGGGCTTGAAGCCACCCACCAGACCGGCATTCGATATCCCATACCGGTGGACGTAAGACACGAGCCGCTGTTCCCGGGACAACTCAAGGACGCCGCATCCAGGGCAACTAAATAGAAGCTAATTCGACCGAATTAATTCCTGAAGTATTAGAGCCTTACTTGAGCGCAACATAAGCGCCGCAAACCATATGTCCTGATTGCATAAGGTAAAGCTATCCTCAAACTTTACTGAACTAGTGATATAATAAGATGTGTACTTTGCCTGATGAGTAGCTCAGCCAGCGGATTTGGAGAGGAGAGTTTAAGGACTCAATAGCGAGTAGCGTTCTAGAGATAGAAGATGAAATACTGTCCTCAGTGTGGTGCCTCTTTGGAACCCAATGATAAGTTTTGTATGAACTGCGGAACAAGGCTTAGCGATTATGGCGGCGTTGTATCCGTCGGAGCTGCACAGACATGGAAGCCAACTGCTGCGGGCACCTTGACTATCTCGGCTGGTGTCTTTGGTTTGATTGTCGGCATAGTGCTCATTGGGCGAAGCCCATTGTTTATGGTGGGGCTGCTCGCAATAATGATTTCGATAGTAGATGTGGCAGGTGGGCTCTGTGCACTCAAAAGAAGAGCTTGGGGTTTAGCGCTTGCCGGCTCCATTTGCTCGGTTTTCTGCTGGCTGGGTATTCCGGCTATCATACTTATCGCCTTGAGTAAGCAAGAATTTTCATAGGATAAGTAAATGAAAGAATGCCCCTCTTGTGGTAACCCAATAGCAAAGGCAGCAATCTATTGTCCTTATTGCGGGGCAAGGCTTGCTGACTTGGGCCATACGCTGACTAAGGGAAACGAACAGCGTCAGAAACTAGGCTTGAAAATGCAAAAGTGCCCGTTGTGTAATAAGAAAATTCGAAAGGATGCTAAGTTCTGTTCGGAATGCGGCTGGGATTTAACTGACCACGAACTAACTCCACCCCAAATTGCAAGAATTCAAGAGGAGATTCAAGATGCCAGGTCTAGATATATGTACTGGCACGTTGCAATGATTCCATTCGTTACGCTCGCGTTTGTCTGCATTCTGGTTGCTATATTTGCCAATGAGAAGGTTATCCCAGCGACATGGGACTTTATGCTATATGTAGGTCTTGCCTTTTTGTTTGCTGGGCTTGCATGCACTTTTCCCCGAGAACGGTACAAAAAGAAGCAAGATAGGCTGAAAATGATGCTAAGGGATAGGCACTCGTCTCAATAGTGCGGCAGAATCACCAAGACTAGGTCATACTGCTGTTTCTGTTGAGGATCCGGTTGCTGCCAACAATGAGGCAACTACTAGTGTAAGCAAGACAAGCAAGTCTTCTGCAAGTGCTACAATTACAATGTATACTGTGGCTGATGAGTAGTTTAGCCAGCGAATTTGGAGAGGAGAGTTTAAGGACTCAATAGCGAGCAGCGTTTTAGAGGTAGAAGATGAAATATTGTCCGTACTGTGGTACAAAGCTAGAAGAGAGTATGAAATTTTGCCCTGAGTGTGGTCAGAATCTTATTATGGAGGAGAGAGAACCAGTACAAGAAAAGCCTAAAGATGTCAGGACAGACACCGTTACAATTGAGCGAGCCGACCCCACATATTACTCAGATGAAAAGGGAGTTCGCATTACTGCCACTAGGCTAATCATTGGCTCAAAGACTTATGCTATGGCAAATATCACTTCAATCGAGCGCAAAATAGACCCGCCTAATCGGCGGCCAGGTATTATCATGGCTGTTATCGGGGTTTTTATCTTGGTTATCTGTGCAGTTTTTGAATCAATGAGTGGAATTTTACTTGGCGTATTTGTGCTATTGGGAGGTATACTGTGGGCTGCCCTAGTGAAGCCAACCTATCATTTGAAAGTCACAAGTGCAGCGGGAGAAGAAAGCCCACTGACTTCAAAAGATGGGAAGTATATTAACCAGTTGGTAGTCGCTGTAAACGAGGCGCTAATCAAACGTGGATAGGAAAGTTAGGGTAGCCCAGCCAGCGGATTTGGGAATGCTAGTATGAACCGATTTTCTCAAAGGCATGGTTTTGAGCCAGTTAAAGACACGATTCAACTCAATGATATGGACGATGCCCTACGTACTGGCTTGTGGAATGCCTTAACAATCGTTTTCTGGCCAGAGGCACCAAATTATAACAGAGTTAAAAGTCACAACCAACTATATGCGCTATTTGCTGAATTGTGGGTTGATTATTTCAAAAAACCGCTTGATACCCTGCCATATGAGTGGTCACGGGCACTTAAAGAAGTAAGGGAATATTTCTTCAAATACCCATGGTATTGTGTTTACAACTTTGTGGAGTTTGCTGCCGAGAACTATCCAAACGAGTCACAAACTAAAATGTTTGTGAGTTATTGTAATGATATTCTTAAGCGTGAGTTATCCGGATATAGGTTTATCGGAAAGAAGATTGTGCCTATAACCTCAGAAGAAGAAATTACCGAAATTGAAGAAGCATTGAAGCCCACGGAGACTTTGAGACCTGTTGCTATTCATTTGGAGACAGCACTGGATTTCTTATCAGACAGAGAGTCCCCTGATTATAGAAATTCTATAAAGGAATCTATCAGCGCTGTCGAGTCAACTTGCAGGTTGATAGCGGGCGATGATAAGGCAAAATTGAATCAGGCTTTAAGAGTAATAAAGGACAAAATTGGTTTACACCGCGCCTTAGAAAAGGCATTTGATAGTCTGTATGGATACACAAGTGACGAGGATGGGATACGCCACGCGTTGTTGGATGAGCCTGATTTAGATTTCGAAGATGCGAGGTTTATGCTAGTATCTTGTGCCGCATTTATCAACTATCTCAAATCGAAGTCATCAAAAGCAGGGATTAAGTTGTGAAGCGGATAGCTAGTGGTTTCGAGAGTTATTCTATGCAAGTCTAGGTACTTGTAGTTAGCAATTAAACGGGGAGTCCTGCTCGACGGCGTTTTCGATGAGCTCGATACGCTTGGTCCGGCCTTTGTCATCGAGTTCTATAGCTACGACGTCTATGCGCCATAGAGGGGGAAGGTTCTGGTGAGTATTGGTATAGGTCAGGGCTAAGGTTATGAGCTTTTTCTTTTT
>DATKVL010000363.1:0-1974 GCA_035530115.1 Dehalococcoidia bacterium
CATAGCCTTAGCATAGCAATTCTTACAGCCGTCACTAATTTGGTTACACCCCGTCACGGGATTCCACGTCTTTTCAGTCCATTCTATTTTCGTCATTTTGACCTCTAAAAAAAGTATAAAAAAATGTACATTTGTTGAAAATTATAGTATACTAATATCTAAATGTAAAGCCTGCGGCTATTTAAGACAAGGTACATAATTTAGGATAAAACGTGTACCCGCAACAATTACACAACAGGAGTTTTTATATGAAAGCTAGTGACGTTCATAGATTATATATCATTCTTAATGATATAGACCGCGATAAATTAAGAGAGTTGTTTGGAGAAAAGCACGGTGATTATTTGTATGATAAATACACATCAGAACGGTATAAAGGGAATCCCTTTAAGTGGCTAGTAGAGGCAATGGACGGTACATACATACCAAAAATACTAAGCGAGGTTGATAAATTGACAGCCGCAAGTATTGCAGAGTTCGGTGAAGATTTTTTTGATTAATAACTTACAACTTTATTAGAGTAAGAAACCGAAAAGACAGTACCGCTCGAAAGGGCGGTATTATGAAGCCGAACGAAAAGAATGGGAATTTAGGATAAAGTGAGATGTTAGAAAAAAGATACTATCAAATTGAAGCTGTTAAAGCGGTTTCTATGGCTTTTAAAGAAAAACGTAATGATTGGATTCTCGTTGATTTACCTACTGGTTCGGGTAAAAGCATAGTCATCTACATGCTGTGTCATGGCATGTTTAAATCAAATAGACGGGTCTTAGTGTTGACCCACCGTACAAAGCTAGTTGAGCAAAACCACGCTGAATTAGAACGATTTGGTAGTCACATACATACTAGCATTTGCTCTGGAGACCTAAAAAGCTATGACGTAAGTGGACAAATAGTGTTCGGAAACATAGCAACTTATCATAAATTTACTTGTGAGAGTAATCCTTATGATTACGCCATTATAGATGAAGCGCAAAGAGTCAATGAAAGTGATGATTCTTTGTATCAACTTGTACTGAAAGAAGAAACTAAGAAAAATCCTAATCTAGGTGTTGTAGGATTAACTGCTACACCCTTTAATGATAAAGGATACCTTGTTGATCAGGGTATTTTTAGTAGGGTAGTCTATACCAAGACTTATAAGGAATTAGTAGAAGAGGGTTTTCTTTCTCCGCTAATCACACCGGGCTTTATAGAATTTACAGACAATACTCAAATATTCATTGGAAAAGATGAAGATGAAGATTCTTTTGCTGTTAAAGCACCTACTCTTGTGGATAGAACTATCCAATGCGCTCAAATAGATGGTAGAAAAAAATGGTTAGTATTCACGCCAACGATAGAACAAGCTGAAATTTTCAATGAAGAACTATTAAAACGTGGCATTAAAAGCGATGTTATTCATAGTAAAAAAAAGAGTTCAAAGATGATCACTGATTTTCGTTATACAGATGAATGGCAATGTTTGGTTAATGTTGCCATGTTTGTTGAGGGCGTAAATGTACCATCAATAGATATGATTGTTTATGCTTCTAAGATTGATAGCCTAGTAAAATGGTGGCAATCATTAGGGCGTGGTACTAGAAAATCTGATGGAAAGAAGAATTGTCTGATAGTGGATTTTGGTGAGAATATAAGCCGTCTAGGTCAACTTGGTGATCCAATTATATTCAAAATAGGTACAGGTGTTAATCCATTTCCTGACGGCAATGGTAATAGTGATAGGGAATACGGGAAGGGTTTAAGTGACAGTGCAGACGTTGGGATAAGCGATGTTGAAGAATTTGAAGTCAGTATTACAGGGGTACACTTTCAGCCTATTATGACTAAAATTGGAGTACCTGCTATTATTGCGTTTTTCTTTAGGCACAATGAATCGTTGTTTTCTGTATTTTACAATGTGTTTCATAAGAAGCCCTACGTTGCAAACTTTTCTAAGAAAAACTTAGAAAAATTCTTTCCTATCAATACAAA
>DATKVL010000364.1:0-2246 GCA_035530115.1 Dehalococcoidia bacterium
AAATGGCTATTTAAAATTTGTTTTTAAATAAAATAAAAAATTATTAAATAATGTTAATTTAAGTTAGTCTTCTGAGGGGCATTAGAAAGACCACCCAATTTGCATAAGTGTCGAGGATATTACTCTAAGGGGTATTCACACCGTTGTCCTCAGTACGTAAACAACGGTAAGTGTTAATCCATCCCCTACAACTTCATCCGCTACAACATCTCTCAGCAATAGGTGATACTTGGTGTCCGTAGTGTTCTTGCATATTAACCCGATTTCCTTTATAGTGATGTTGCCCGCCGTCTCGTTCAGGAACGTTCTAGATACGTCGAAGTCGATGTTGGTGCCTACGATCCGTGGTGCAACAAAGGTTACAGCCTGATAGGTTAGCTGACCTGCCCCGGCTCCTGAGGCTATCTTCGTGTCGAGAGCGTAGTTCTCATTATCCTCGGAGGTGGCTCCATCGTTTGTCCCCACCACTATTCCATAGGTGTCATCTCCGACTCCAGCACTTACGAGGCCCTTGCTGCCAAGGCCATCAGATATGTCCATTAAAACTGATTCTGCACTATCAACATCAGTTGCACTTTTATCCTTACTGTCAAAGAAAGCCTCAATAAGCTCCAGAAATTGAATAACGTAGCTATGGCTCGGAATCAAGCCCGAGTCCTTGACCAGCTTCCCTTCAGGGTCATGCTTCAAGAGTCTATAATATGTTTCCATCATTTTTCATCACACCGTCGTTCTTAGTGTGTAGTACACGGACAAGCTGCATCTATCAGGGACATTTATTGACGCTAGAAGAACATCTCTCACTATGCAGAATTCTACTACGGCGTATGAACATCTCACGTAAACTCCTGCTTCCTTCACGATTATTGCGGAGCCCGTATTGTTGGTGAAGGCCCTTTTAAGTTCTAAATCAACATTGGCCCCAACAACAGCTGTGATTCCGATAGTCATCGCACCGTGAGTGATTTGTCCAGCACCCGCCCCTTCACCCAGTTGGGTATCCAGCTTGTAGTCCGTGTTCGTCTCGGCCGTGTCTCCAGTGCCTACCACGATGCCCCATAGGCTTTCGTTAACACCAGCATCTGCGAAGAAGGTGGCTGAACATGCCTCAGTAGTTCTGTAGATACCTCTCTCAAGTCCGTCTGTGTCTGTGGCCAGTTTTGACGTCGCCGCACCATGGAACAGGAAGCGAAGGAACTCTAGGAACTGAATAACGAACGACTTTGACGGTTTCTGCCCTATATCTGACAGAACTTTGCCTTCTGGGTCTTTGACAACTGTCCTGATTAGCAGTTGAACTCCATGCGATTTCTTCTCTTTTTTCATTATGCCACCGCCAAACTATATGTTGAGGCTGGAGATACTGTAAGATACTCTTCCTGCTCGACACAGACAATATAGGCTGAGGTTGGTTGAACCGTAAGCTCCTCAAATGGGATTGTTGAGCAAAGACTGTATGTGCTGAAGATGCTGCATTCTATACTTACAGGTTTAGGGCATGGTACTTTTCCGGGGGTCCTCCCCATGTACCGCAGCCCCACCCGGATACTCATCTAGACCACCTGCTCCATCGAATTGTCGGGGCTGGTATTCTGAGGGGCATTTTTAGTTCCTGCTTATTATTCGGAAGTCGTCCATCCAAAGGAGTATATCCTTTGAATTTGATGCGCGACCGTCTATGGCTATTTGCACCTCAAGAAGTTCATTTCTTGGAAGAGGAGTCACAACTCTGAACCACTTATTCCTTGGAAATCCGTCGGTGGTCCAATCAACAAACGCGCCGAACTGGAGGAGAAGTGTCGCGCCTCTTCTAACGTAGACGTTTCTGATGAGATAGCCATCGGCTGCCAACCCCGTATCCGAGGCTCTTAAATCGGCCACGGCGTAAACTGTTGGCCTATCTGGCGTGGTGAAGGATTTGCTTATTCTAGCCCCCAGCCACACCGCAGCAGCCGCCCGTCTCTGCACCATTTTTAGGCTCCAGGCGGCGGACAGCACAAAATCATTGGCTACAGCCAGGGTTGGGAATCCACCATCATTATTCTGCTCGTTTGTTGCCACCCAGCCCTGAACGGTTCCATCATCAAAGTCGTCTAACTCGTCCAGAGTCCAGCTTCCGTCATCACTTTTTATGAAAACTACGTCTACTTCCATTTCGTAGGTCCACTTCAGGTTGAGGTAGCCCGCGTCCGTGTAGGCTCTTAATCTTAATGTTACCGTTTCCTCCGTGGCTGCCGCCGGTTTTG
>DATKVL010000365.1:0-3834 GCA_035530115.1 Dehalococcoidia bacterium
GTTATGATGATACTAAGAGGCCAACCCCCGCTGCCTGTCATCACCTGACAGGCGCTCATGTAAACATTGTCTATATCAGGACGTTCCTCACGGTCTACCTTTATGGAAACGAAAGTCTCGTTCATAAGCCTGGCTACTTCAGGATGCTCAAAAGACTCATGTGCCATCACGTGGCACCAATGGCATGTTGAATACCCTATAGATAAGAAGATGGGTTTATTTTCCCTTTGAGCTCTCCCGAATGCCTCTGGCCCCCATGGGTACCAGTCCACCGGATTATGCGCGTGTTGACGCAGGTAAGGAGAAGTCTCCTTTATCAAACGGTTAGGCATGGAACCCGCTACTCCTCAACAACGAAACTATATTCTATATTCTTGATCTAATGTTCTTCTGTTTCTTCTTCCACAGGGTGGCAGCATCCACACTCGCAGGGCCCACTATCGGTGGCACAGGACTCACAACAGTACTTAACGCCATCTTTCTCGTAGGCCTCTCCCACTATGGTGCAGCCACAAACCGGACATAGTTGCTCTGTCATCTTACCCTCCTTTCTAAACTCTTATTGTTTATCGTCGCCGGGAATTACCTTACATATTATTCAATTTTAAAAACCGCCACCCTTGTTGTATGTGACTTTTGTATCAATAATTTGACTAGTGTGCCTTAACGTTAATCTTCAAACTGTCTATTTTGCCCACCCCCTTTAACGAAGAGACCAAGCCGGTTATTGTGTTGGTGATAATTTCCTTGGGGAAAGGGGTAAGGGGAAGTTCATTTCCATTGACGATGAGCTTGACATCGCCCCGCTCCAGGTAAAGTTCCAGGCCCCTTATGTTTTCAGATCCTCTCAAGGAAGAGACTGCACCGACTACAGTTCGAGTCAAGAACTGTTCGGCGAAGGGGTTGAGTTTGATAGATACCTTGTTGACCTCAAGCTCTGCCCCAAGATTCTTGTCCATTTTATACCTCCTGATCCATAACTACGCTGTTTAATTTTGATTTTCTGTTCAACCATGAAATTAACACCTAGCGACATCTTACTTCTCCTTTCCCTTTACCTCCCTGAATTCCTGATAAGCCTTGACTATCTCGTCCACGGAGCTTTTGTCTTCCAGAGTTGTGAGGTCTCCTATGCTGGTATTATTAGCCACGGCCTTCAAAACCCGCCGCATAATTTTGCCGCTTCTTGTCTTGGGTAGCTCGGCGACAAAATGAACCTCATCAGGAACTGCTATAGGCCCTACCATTTTTCGCATGTGCCCAGCAATGTCTTTTTTCAGGTCCGGAGAAGGGTCAACACCTTCTTTGAGCCTGGCAAAGATGACAATGCTTTCGCCTTTCACCGGGTCATCCTTACCCACAACTGCTGCTTCAGCTATTTGAGGATGTGAGACAGCAGCGTCCTCTAATTCAGCAGTACCTATTCTATGCCCGGCCACTTTAAGTACCTCATCAGCCCTCCCCAAGACCCAGAAGTATCCATCTTTGTCCTTTACTGCGTAGTCGCCGGTATAGTAAATGCCGGGAAACCGTGACCAATAGGCTTCCTTGTAACGCTCCGGGGCTCCGTGTATGCCAAGGAGCATCCCAGGCCATGGTCTCTTTATTACCAAAAACCCCCTTTTCTCTGGCGGCACTGGCTTGCCGTCCTCACCAACTACATCAGCCTCCACCCCCGGCAGCGGTAAAGTTGCTGAGCCAGGCTTCAGAGGCACACACTCTATTCCAGGGCTAGGTGAAATCATGATGCCACCGGTTTCAGTCTGCCACCAGGTATCAACAATGGGACATCTTTCACCACCGACATGCTGGTAAAACCAGAGCCAGGCCTCGGGATTAATAGGCTCTCCCACGCTCCCTAAAAGCTCCAGACTACTGAGGTCATGCTTGTTTAGCATCTCCTCTCCATATCCCATGAACATTCTGATGGCTGTAGGTGAGGTGTAAAACACGCTAACTCCGTATTTCTCGATAATATCCCACCATCTCTCAATTGTAGGATAGTCGGGAGCCCCCTCATAAAGTACCATGGCTGCCCCATGTGCCAGCGGTGCATATACTATTGAGCTATGCCCGGTGACCCAACCGACGTCAGCAGTGCACCAGTAGACCGATTCCTCTCGAAGGTCGAAAACCCACTTATAAGCAGAATAATTGTGGACCAGATAGCCACCAGTACTGTGGACAACTCCTTTAGGCTTTCCTGTAGTCCCTGAGGTGTACAGTATATAGAGGGGGTGATTTGACTCTACTGGCTCTGGTTCCACAAACTGTGCTGCACTCTCAAGCAGGTCATGCAACCACGATTCCTTTGGCGTCTTTACGGTGACTGGAGAATCAGTTCTTTTAACCACAATAACCTTCTCCACCGAGGGGCACTTTGTCAAGGCCTCATCGGCTATACTCTTTAGCGGGATTATCTTCCCCCTCCGGAATCCCCCGTCAGCAGTTATTAGCAATTTGGCTTGTATATCATTGACCCTGTCAGCCAATGCTTGAGCACTGAAACCGGAGAAAATCACTGTGTGAATGGCCCCAATCCTGGCACATGCCAGCATGAAAATAGGCAGCTCGGGAATCATGGGCAGATATAAGGCAACCTTGTCCCCATCACCTACGCCACAGTTCTTTAAGACTGAGGCGTATCTGTTGACTTCACGATATAGTGTAGAATAGCTTAAAACTCTAATATCTCCCGGCTCACCTTCCCAGTATATAGCCACCTTACTCCGGCGCCAAGTCTTAGCATGACGGTCCACACATATATATGATGCGTTTAATCTCCCCCCTACAAACCACCTTGCAAAGGGCGGCTTCCATTCCAGCACCTTGTCCCAGGTCTTAAACCAATCTAGCTGACGTGCTTGTTCAGCCCAGAACTCCTCTGGCTCTTCCAGGGACTTCTGATACATATTGAGGAATTTCTTCAGAGGAAAATATCTGGACTCAAACGGTAATGATAGCTCAGCCATAACTTGATATCCTCCAATTATTCTTGCCGGGATTCTCTAGAAGGGGGAAGTCACCTTTCCAATCCCTGCCCAATACTGCTTTGACCTCATCAGGTGCTAGCGTTGTTAGTTCATCTGCGGCACGAGCTAACTTTAGTTGGTCGCAAATATATCCTTCCGCACCCTTACTTTACTCAAGCCAGCACTAAAATTCAACCAGCACTTTGCCATCTTCAACCTTGACATTGTACACTGTAAGGGTCTTGGACATCTTGAGTGCACTGCCAAGCTTCGAAATTAGCCCTCCCTTTAACCAACGCACCACTTGTCCATTACTGATATCAAATTGAGAGCCATGCACAGGACAAGTGATCACAATCCCTTCCAGTTTACCCTGTGATAAATCGCCCTTCATATGTGGGCAGCGAGCATCAGTGGCATAGTACTTATCTCCAACCTTGGCCAGGAGGATTTCGTGCCCCCCTGCAATTACCGTCTTCATTGTTCCGCTCTTTAGTTCTTCTATTTTAGCTACCTCTGTAAACTTACTCATAGGACACCCCCTTTCATAAATCCTAGCTATTAAGAGAATTATTGTCTGCCCGCCTAGACTACCTTCCGGAATTTCTCTTTGGGAGCGCCACAAATAGGGCACACATCAGGAAGAACGCCGTCGGAGACATAGCCACAGACCTGGCAGACGTAGTACTCTGTCTCTTCTTCAGCCATCGTATGCGCCAGTGCCTTCTTATAGAGCTTGGCATGCCCCTTTTCCACATCGCGGGAGTAACCCAGGACCGTCGCCACGCTCGTATTACCTTCCTCGGTTGCCACTCTGATGAATTGAGGATAAGTGCTGGCAGCGAGGTTTTCCCTCTCAAAG
>DATKVL010000366.1:0-8563 GCA_035530115.1 Dehalococcoidia bacterium
GTCACTGCGGGCTCACTTTTCCTTCTGTTGAGAGGGCCATAATGTTTTCAATGCGGCAGCAGAAGATACCAGCAGGAGCGACAACTTCAACTGTTTGTCCCCTTTCTTTATCCAGGATTGCTTTGCCCAAAGGGGAAGCAACAGAAAGTTTACCCCTGGCTGGATTTGCTTCTCGGGGGTCGACTAAAGTATAGCTGAATTCTTTACCTGAGGATAAATCACGAAGCACTACTGTGTCTCCGAATTTTGCCCTGGATGTATCCTGGTCTTTCCCCATTATCCTGGCCAGATTCAAGGTTGACTCTAACGCCTTGATTCTCCCTTCCAAATATGCCTTTTGCTCTCTGGCTGCTGCCAGGGGAGCATTTTCTCGAAAGTCCTTGTCAGCGGCTGCTTTTTGTATCTCCTCAATGACTTGGGAGCGTTGATTTTTCAGGTTGGCTAATTCCTTCTCTAATTTTGCGTAGCCTTGTGCAGTTAAGTTAACCTGGGCCTGACCACTCCGCCAAACGGCGGCTGTTTTTGAAGAAGTTTTTTTCGCCCTGAGGTGGGGAGCTAAATTTATGCTGCTGACCCCCTTTTTTCGGATGTACGTAAGAAAGGATTTGAGAGGTTTAACCGCCGATGGGATAATCTGTTCGCCATAGCTAGCCACATCCACAGGGCTGATGTCCTTCACCTGCCTGGATGAGCCAAGCCATCTGACGAATTTAGATATCTCTGCCTGTATTTTCCCCCTTTCCTCCGGCGGTAAATGTGATAGAAAAGCGTCAGCTACTTCAGCAAGTGTCGGGTTGTGCTCGATGTTTTCCACGAAAAATACATGATAGCTTCAAAAATGGATGCTGTCAATTTACATGTTGGTAGAGAAAGCTTGGGCTTTATCTTCCTAGCATAGTGTGCTAATCTAACTACATTTGTCCCTGAGCGCTAAAAAGAATCGAGATATTACGGTGGAATATCAACGGTGAAAACCTTAGTTCAATGTGATTTTGATGGTACGATTACCGAGGAAGATGCTAGTTTTTTTCTTTTAGATGCCTTCGCTCAGGGAGATTGGCGACGACTGCTGCGAGAGTATAAGGACCACAGGATATCTGTAGGGGAGTTCAACACTAAAGCCTTTGCCATGGTTAAAGATGATAAACCTACGCTACTTGAGGTGCTGAAAGGCAAGGTTAAGGTGCGAGCTGGGTTTCACGAACTGGTGAATTACTGTCTGAAAAAAGATTTCAGATTGGTCATTGTGAGCAACGGTCTGGATTTTTACATAAAGGCTGTGCTGAAAGACCTGGGACTGGAGAGTATCGAAGTGCATGCTGCGCAAGCTTCCTTCCACCCTGAAGGAATGAAAGTCCAATATGTGGGGCCGGATGGTGAAAGACTAGAGGATGGCTTTAAAGAGGCATATATCAAATCGTTTCTAAAGCTGGGGTACAGGGTAATATATATAGGGAATGGAGATTCCGATTTTGCTCCAGCAAAATACGCTCACTATGTTTTTGCCACGGGCGACTTGCTGGCATACTGTAAAGATAACAATCTTAAATATAAACCCTTTGAAAACTTCATTGACGTCGTTAGGGACATAGGCCTTCTGTAGCCGTGCTCCTTGAATTTCTACGATTCCAAATAGACTTAAATTCCCCACTTTCAATCATCGGCAGCATCACATCCACTACACTGACATTGTACTTTGTTCCCCTGCCGTCTTTGAGTTCCTTTAGAATATCCGTCGTGGTTCTTGCTGGCCGATAAGGACGATGGGAACTCATAGCTTCCACCACATCGCAGACAGCAAGGATGCTGACTTCCAGACTTAGACTATCTCCTGTGATACCGTTAGGATAACCCGAGCCATCCAGCCGTTCGTGGTGTTGCAGCGCTATGTCGGCTACCGGCCAGGGAAGATTTGCATCCTTCAATATGCTATAACCTTGTTTCGTATGGGCACGAATAAGAGCCCATTCTTCCTCAGCTAGTTCACCCGGCTTGGTAAGAATACTCGTTGGGATGGAAATCTTGCCGATGTCGTGGAGCAATCCGTTGAGGTAGAGTTGCTCAACCATATCCTCGGCCAAACCCATATTCTCACCTACAAGACGGGCCAGTTCAGCTACTCTTTGCTGATGCCCCGCTGTATAGGGGTCACAAGATTCAATCACGCGAGAAACGGTTTTTGCCAGATTGGTAAAAGAACTCTTCAACTGTTCTTCTGCTATATTGCGCTCGGTGATACCCCTGCAGGACCCCTGAAATCCTACGATTTTGTCTTTTCGCTTGATGAAATTTAAATACTGCTCTATCAGTATCCTTTTGCCATCTTTCCTGAAAATTTCATGCACTATGCTGGATATAGGTTCATCTGCGCTCAGCATCTTCTCTACTTGTTGGGAAACATATTCCCTATTTTCTGGAGAGAGAATGTTTGTTGGCTTCATCTCGGTTAATTCTTCCAGACAGTAGTCACACAGTTTCTCAAGCGCCTTATTACCCTCTACAATATTGTCTTCGATGTCCGCAGAAAAAACTGCTTCCAAGGAATTCGCAAATAGGTTGCAATAACGTTCTGCGCTTTCCTTTAGTGCCTGCTCCATTTGTGTGCGCTCGGTGATGTCCTTTCCGATGGCAAGTCCCACAAATTTGCCGTTTTGCTGCCCAATGGATAAAGACAATTCAACGGGGAATGTAGAGCCATCTTTTCTCAATGCTTCAAATTCGATGATCCCTGTTCCCCCGTAATTTCCGCCCAAGAAATCCGTCAGTTCTTTTGTGTGATCCTCTATGTGTTTCTCCGACATCAACTTGGTTACTGGCTGGCCCAGTATCTCGTCGGTTGAGTAGCCAAAAGTTTGCTCTGCGCCTTTATTCCAGAATATTATTGTCCCTTTGCGATTCACCCCCAGTATGGCATCCCAGGAAGATGCTACGAGGGCCCCGTATATCTCTCCACTGCTAGGTAGCGCTTTTAACTCTTTGTGCGGTGGTTCTGTTTCTTTCATGAGCGATTTTTCTTCTTATTACCATACCTACTTCCTTCCCTACCCTGGCTAAAAAATTCAAGCTTCATTTATAACCAAGTATGGTCAACTATACCAAACACATTAATCCGTTTGCAATAGGAATTTGGTCGTGAAGATGATAGGAGGTTAGTCCCAGCTTAAAGTCTATGCTATCCAGGTAATTGGGCATATGCCAAATCTGAAATACTAATCACAGGAATCCTGCTTCCAAGCAAATGATATTCAAAAATGTAGTGCGAAGCTTTAGCCTCGCACTACAAAATTTGCCAAAATTCAAAGATGTCACAATCCCAACTCTGAGGCAATTTCCCTCATGGCTTCAATTCCCAGGTTGATGAACTCTTCCAGCTCCAGTCCGATTTCCTGGCACTGAGCCACTTGCTCCCGATTAACTCCAGCAGCAAAGCTTTTTTCGCGAAAGCGTTTCATTACCGATTTAGTGGTCAATCCGCTTAGTTTATCGGGGCGAACCAGGGCAGCCGCGGTGATAAGCCCGCTCAGGGGGTCAGCACAAAAAAGGGCCTTATCCAATTTCGTTTCTCGGGGAACGCCATGAGCTTCGTTATGGCACAAAATAGCATGGGCCATAGTCTCACTGGCTCCAAGCTCATGGGCGATGTCAGCGCCCAATTTGCTATGGCTACTCATATCACCCTCAACCAGTTCCATATCTATATCGTGGATGAGCCCGGTAATGCCCCACTCTTCTTCATCCTCCCCCAACTTTTTAGCTAGAGCCCGCATAATAGCCTCGGTGGCTAACATATGCTTAATCATATTCTTATCCTGGACATTGCCATGGATAGAATCAAAAATTTCCTCCCTGTTGGGCCTTGATGTCATGTCAATACCTTTTCCCGCTGCGTTAATAATATACCACGTAGATATTGCCCGGTGGAAGAGGCATCGTTTTGGGTCAATTCCTCAGGCGTGCCGGCATCCACAAGGTAGCCACCATCATCACCAGCTCCAGGACCAAGGTCAATGACCCAATCGGCGTTTTTGACCACATCCAGGTGGTGCTCAATGACAATTACCGTGTTTCCGTAATCCACCAGGCGCTGTAATACCTTTAGAAGGAAAGCAATATCTGAGAAGGAAAGGCCGGTAGTCGGCTCATCTAGTATATAAAGCGTTTTGCCTGTGGAGCGGCGGGATAGCTCAGTAGCTAGTTTTACTCGCTGGGCCTCGCCTCCAGAAAGGGTCGGTGCTGGTTGCCCCAGGGAAATATACCCCAAACCTACGTCTTGGAGGGTTTCCAGCTTGTTTTTGACTTTAGGGAAGTGGTCAAAGAAAACCAAAGCTTCATCCACGGTCATATCCAGGATTCCGGCGATGTTTTTTCCTTTAAAGTGGATTTCCAGCGCTTCACGGTTATATCTTTTCCCCTTGCATACCTCGCAGGGGACAGTGACATTGGGCAGAAATTGCATCTCAATCTGAACATAGCCTGCTCCCTGACAGGCTTCGCATCTTCCCCCCTTTACGTTGAAGGAAAAGCGTCCTTGGGGATAACCACGCACTCTAGCTTCAGGAACAGCGGCGAAAAGCTCTCGAACAGGGGTGAATGTCCCGGTATAAGTGGCAGGGTTGCTTCTCGGGGTACGACCAATCGGTGATTGGTCGATGTTAACCACCTTATCAATATACTCAGTGCCAATAATACCGTCACATTCACCTGGCCTCTCTTTAGCTCGGTAGAAGAAGCGGGCCAGCCTTTTATAGAGGACTTCGTTAATGAGAGAGCTTTTACCGCTTCCAGAAACACCAGTGACGCAAACAAACTTGCCCAGGGGGATATGGACATCGATGTTTTTCAAGTTGTTCTCCCTGGCACCTTGGATCACTAGCTCTTTTCCCGAGTCAGAGCGACGCTCAGGTGGCAAGGGAATTTGCTTTGTCCTACTAAGGTACTGCCCCGTTATTGATTGCGGGCAATCCATTATATCCTGAAGTGTCCCCGTGGCGACAATTTCTCCCCCCTGTTTACCAGCCCCAGGCCCCATATCAATAATGTGGTCAGCAGCTCTCATCATAGCTTCATCGTGCTCTACTATGATTATAGTATTATCCAGGTCTCTGAGACGCTTCAGCGTGGCTATAAGCCGGGACCCATCGGCAGGGTGCAAACCCACTGTGGGCTCGTCACAAATATAAAGGACACCGCTAAGTCCGCTGCCAATCTGAGTAGCCAAGCGAATTCTCTGGGCCTCACCGCCGCTCAATGTCGCTGAAGGACGGTCCAGGGTTAAGTAGCTCAGACCTATATCTCTGAGAAAGCCCAACCGGGCCTGAATCTCTTTGATAATTTGCTTGGCTATGGTAAGTTCTCGGGGACTGATTTTGTCACCTAGCTGCTCCACCCAATTTAAAGCCTGTGTGACAGGCAGGGCGGTAACATCCATAATATTTCTGTCCACAATGGTGACAGCTAAAGACTCTGGCTTCAGTCTGTTTCCCTGGCAAGCCGGGCAGGGGTTGGATGCCATGTAGCGCTCAATATCCGCTCTGACACTATCAGAACTCGTCTCTCGATAGCGGCGCTCCAGGTATGGTATGACGCCCGGAAAATTAGCGTAGTACTGACGCAGTTGGCCGTAACGGTCTTCGTATGTGGCGGGAATTAACTCACCCCCGCCATCATAGAGGATCACGCGCAGTTCTTCTTCGTTTAAATCCTTGACTGGCGTGGAGAGAGAAAAACAATGGCGGTGTGCTAGAGACTGTAGTATGCTGCTGGACCAGGTACTGAGCTGTCCATTTCTTAACCAGGGCTGGATAGCTCCTTCAGCCAGGCTCAGTCCCTTGTCGGGGATGACTAAATTAGGGTCGATTTCCAATTTACAGCCCAGTCCTGTGCAAGCAGGACAAGCGCCATAGGGGCTGTTAAAGCTAAATGTTCTGGGAGCAATTTCTCCCAGGCTTATGCCGCAATAGACGCAGGCAAAATGCTCTGAGAAAAGCAATTCTTCGCCGTCAAGGATCTTGACCAGCACCACTCCCGACCCCAGTTTTAATGCTGTCTCGATGGAGTCAGCGAGGCGAGTGGCATTTTCGTTTTGCTCTATCTGTAGTCTATCGACTACTACCTCTATGGCATGCTTCTTATTCTTATCTAACTGAAATTCCTCAGAGAGGTCATAAATTTGCCCATCAACTCGAACCCTGACAAACCCTGCCTTCTGCAAATCCTTAAGTATCGTTTGATGCTCACCCTTGCGGTCCTTGACCAGCGGTGCCAGAATCATGATGCGGCTGCCCTGAGGTATTTCCTGAACGGCGTCGACAATTTGCTGTACCGTCTGACGCGAGATTTCCCTGCCGCATTCAGGGCAATGGGGATGCCCAATACGAGCAAAGAGGAGACGAAGATAATCATAGGTTTCAGTCAACGTGCCCACAATAGACCTCGGATTATGAGGCGGCCCTTTCTGGTCAATGGATATGGCCGGGCTAAGTCCTTCGATGTAATCAACGTCCGGTTTCTCCATCTGCCCCAGGAACTGGCGGGCATAGGCAGAAAGGGACTCTACATAGCGGCGCTGCCCCTCGGCGTATATGGTATCGAAAGCCAGAGAGCTTTTTCCCGAGCCGGAAACACCGGTGATAACCACCAGCTTGTTCCGGGGGATAACGACATCTATATCCTTAAGGTTGTGCTCTCTGGCACCCTTGATAAATATGGTATCCGGCATGGTGCTTTATTGTAACATTAACGCCAGACGCCTCTCAAAAGGAAAGCTAGCCGGAGCCTTTGACTCGATAACAGATTGCTGTTGTTAAATCAGGCCACCAAAATGCATTAATACCGGTGCCAGCATCAGTGAAATCACCGACATCAGCTTGAGCATTATATTCAAGGACGGGCCAGCGGTATCTTTCATGGGGTCACCGGCTGTATCGCCAACGACACTTGCCTTATGAGCGTCCGAGCCTTTACCACCAAACTTACCAGACTCAATCCACTTTTTAGCATTATCCCAGGCGCCGCCGGCGTTGTTCAAGGTAATAGCCAGAATGAAACCAGTAGCCAGTGCGCCGATAAGAAAGCCAGCAAGGGCATATTTGCCCAGAACCACTCCCACAATCACAGGTGCGATTATCGTCATTATGGAAGGAAGCAACATTTGCCTCAATGATATTCTGGTGGCAATATCCACGCACTTGCCATATTCGGGCTTGGCTGTCCCTTCCATCAAGCCCTTTATCTCACGCCACTGCCGACGAACCTCCTCTATAATCGCTGATGTAGTCACTCCCACCGATTTCATCGTCATAGCGCAAAATATAGGAGGCATAAGGGCACCTATAAGTATACCGACAATAACTGGCACGCTCAGCAAGCTTAGTGCCTCAGGGAATGGCTCTAATTGACCTGTGGTGCTTGAAATCGTCACTATCCCGGCAGCCATAGCGAAGGCCAGAATCAAGCCCAGGGAGTTCATGGCAGCAGCACCGATGGCGAATCCCTTGCCTGTGGCAGCGGTGGTATTGCCCAGAGAATCTAAAGCATCGGTTTTCTCACGCACCTCCTCTGGTAACCCCGCCTGAGTGGTGATGCCTCCAGCATTGTCAGCTATAGGTCCGTAAGCATCGGTAGCCAGTGTCACACCCAGGGTAGACAACATACCAACAGCAGCTAAAGCCACACCATAGAAGCTACCGAAGTAATAGGCAACCGCAATTGCCGCAGCTATCAAGACTATCGGTGGCCAGGTGCTCATCAGACCAGTGGCAAAGCCTCTAATTATAGTGGCACCAGCACCAGTAGTGGAAGCTTCAGAGATTTCCTGCGTCGGCTTAAAGGCATAAGAAGTGAAATAGTTTGTACTTTCCCCCATTAAGGCACCAGCTACAAGGCCGGCAAGCATCGCCCAGAAGAGACCTAAGCTAGCATGTAGGAAATAAATTACCAGAAAACCAAATACCGCTGTCAATATCGTGGCGCCAAGTGTGCCGCGACGCAAAGCTCCCAGGAGAGCAGACATATCTACCTTCTCCCCAACTCTGACCAGAAAGCAGCCAATTATGGAGGCTACAATGCCACCAGCCATAATTAGAAGAGGCAACCACCAGGCAGCTTGCAGAGCAGCCTCGTTTGAGAGTCCGGGAAATAGCTTTGTCAGCCATGGTGCTATTACGATACCAACAGTGGTGAGCGTCATAGTAGCAATGACAGTCTCCACATAAGACTCAAGGAGGTCAGCACCCATGCCGCAGACATCGCCGACATTGTCACCGACATTGTCAGCTATAACTGCAGCATTCCTGGGGTCATCCTCCGGTATCCCCGCCTCCACCTTGCCCACCAGGTCAGAACCAGCATCAGCCCCTTTGGTGAAGATGCCGCCGCCTACCCTGGCAAAAAGAGCTACCAGTGAAGCACCAGTGCCATAGGCGGGAATTATAAACAAGAACTGGTTTTCAGGGAGCCCATGCCAGGCAAAATAGAGAATAGATAGCCCTATGATGCCGATGCTGACTACAGTCAGCCCCATAACCGCTCCACCCCGGAAAGAAACCCTTAGCCCCTGGTTCAG
>DATKVL010000367.1:0-3635 GCA_035530115.1 Dehalococcoidia bacterium
AATCGCAAAAATCAAAGCTCAAATGCCCGCTCCCACCAAGGAGATCATTCAGGCTGAGGAAGATGCGAAGAAGTTTAAGGGCGGCGCTGAGTTCTTAAAGTCCGTCTTTACTGCCCGGTACACCCGTGGGGCGCAGGTCGACTCTCGCCTCAGTTTCGTTACCGGCAAGGGTGAGGTTAAAAAGGGTAAACAGATCCCCGCTGACTTCAAAAGTAAAGAGGAGTTACTGGCGGCTGCAGAACAGAAAACCACCGGCCATTTCGAGGTCGGTGACGACAGTCTCGGCGGATTCCTTGTGCCGGAAGAGTTTCGGCGCGAGATTTACCAGATCGGACTGGAAAACGCCGTCGTGCGGCCTAACGGCCCGACCGTCATCCCTATGACGACCGACTCCATCAAGATCCCGTTCATCGACGATTCGACTCATGCGTCCAACGTATTCGGTGGATGCTTGTCGTATTGGGCTGGCGAGGCGAAGCAATTCACCGCGTCTGCCGCGCTGTTCGGACAGCAGGAACTCACCCCGCACAAACTCATCGGATTGACCTATGCGTCTGACGAGATCATGGCCGACAGTTTTGTCGCGCTCGAAGCTCTCATTAAGACTCAGTTCGGTCGCACGTCCGGGTATTACGAGGACGACGCTTTCCTGAACGGCTCCGGTGCCGGTCGCCCGCTCGGAATTAAAAACGGCGGGTGTGTGCAGTCTGTTAAGCGGAATACCGTGACACAGATCGAGCTCGAGGACTTGGCAGAAATGCAGTCCTACCTGCTCCCTGGCTCATGGGGGTCTGCTGTGTGGGTGGCGAATCCTTCGATCATCCCTCACCTGATTCAGTTGGGATCGGGCAATGCCGCGAACGCTTCCGGCCGGAACCTCGTCTTCATCACCACTGTACAGGATAAGCCTGTCTGGCAGATTTTCGGCCGGCCGGTCATCTTCAGCGAGAAAATGTCTCAACTCGGGACAGCCGCTGACCTGGCACTCTACGACATGCGGTACTACATCATCGGTGATCGGCAGCCGCTGACCATCGACGTTTCCCCGCACCTGAAGTTCGACTATGGCGAAATCGCATGGAGATATTACCTCCGAGTCGCCGGTCAGCCTTGGCCCTCTTCCACGCTCACACTGAAAGCCGGAACGCACGTCTACGCGCCCTTTATCACGCTCGCCGCCGACACCAGTTGAGGTAAGTTATGAATACCGATAAGTACAAGACACCTGATGGCGGATTCAAGTCTATTGGTCAGTTCTTAGTGAAAGTCCGCCGAGCATGTGACAACGAGACAATCGACCCCCGTCTTGTACCGGCACAGAAAACCACGGGACACTTAGAGATAGGTGATGACTCCCTTGGTGGATATCTTATTCCTGAACAATTTGAACGTGAAATCTACGAATCCATGAAGCTTGGGGGTGCCATTGTGCGCCCCCAGGCTCTCGTTATCCCTACTAAAACAGACACCGTTAACCTCCCCATGTTCAACGATTCAAGCCGTGCGACAAACACATACGGTGGAATCTCGTTCAGTTGGCCGGCGGAAGCGGCGCAGATGTCAGGGTCAACCTCTATATCTGCCCCCGCGATTGTTCAGCGGTCATTGACCGTCCATAAGCTCGTGGCGGGATGCTATGTCTCGAATGAGTTGGAGGACGATCACGGCGCATTCGGTACGGTGATGAAAGCGGCCTTCGGGCGCGCGTTGTCATTTATCGAGGATGATTATTTCTTTCAAGGAACCGGAGTGGGTCAGCCTTTGGGTGCGATTAACTCCGGTGTTACGATTTCACAAGACCGTGCGACGGTCAGCGTGTTGGAGTGGCAGGATATTGTCAATATGGCAAAACGACTGCTCCCGGCATCGTGGGCTACTGCGGCGTGGTACGTCAATCCCGACACCTTGGATGAGATTATGGATACGGCCGGTACCGCGAACCAAGCGGGACGGTTAAACCTTGGCGAGATGAGACTTCTCGGATTGCCGATCATCCCGACTGAACACTGCTCCGCAATGGGAACGTTCGGAGATATCTTTCTGGCCGATTGGTCACATTACGTGATCGCGGACCGATCACTTGAAATTGCAGGGTCACGACACACAAACCAAACAAACGTCGGATTCCTGTCAGGCGAAACATACTGGCGGGTTGTCCAACGGGTTGGCGGTCAGCCCGCTACCGATGCGGCAATTACGCCGAAGCGGGGGGCGAATACCGTGAGTCCGTTCGTGGCTATTAGCACAGATACAAGCTGACGATTATAGTCAGCAAAAAATTTAAAAGGAGAAGCCAAACATGGGAAATGTTCACATCTACAAACAGCACTTCTCGTCGCAGTATGGTGACATGTCCGCTGCTCTCGGTGCCGAGACCAGTGACAAAATTACGACCCCTGTATTCGTCTACATGAAGAACTACGACCTCGTCCGCGCCGTCGGTCAAGTTTCCAACGTGGTGTCGACTCATATCATCACGTTGAGAATGTACGAAGCGACCACGACAGCCGGAGCCGGGTCAGCCTCACTCACTCACGCACAAGCATCTGACGCCTACACCTCTGCTGCCTCTACGACACTCGATATTCTCGAAGCCCAAACAAGAGGCGAGGACCTGACCTCGGGCTACGGGTATGTCGGCGCGATACTTAGCACTGACGATGGTGACGGTACTGAAGTGGCCTCACTCCACCTGGAGTGTGGTCGGGCAAGATATAAACAGTCTTCGATGCCCTCGATGACTGCGTAACAACAGCCAGTACCAGGAGAGGGGGCGGTTACTCCCGCCCTCTCTCTTTCATATAAAAAACCATGACTATGCCATTCCCAAATAAAAAATATCAGATTATTTATGCTGATCCTCCGTGGAAATTTTCCAGCAAGGAGCTGCAGGTATATCAAGGGAAAAGATTCACCGACATGGAAAAGCATTACCCAACGCAAAAAACCCAGTGGATAAAAAACTTACCAGTTAAGGATATGGCCGACAAAGATTGCGCATTGTTTTTATGGAGTACAGATGCACATCTAAAAGAGGCTATTAGCGTGATGGAACATTGGGGGTTTAAGTACAAGACGGTCGCCTTTGTTTGGGAAAAGATCACAAAAAACGGAAAAACCGTTGCCAATCTCGGCGCGTGGACTATGAAGAACTTTGAGATTTGCCTCTTGGGAACAAAAGGGACGATGCTCAAATATAAACAAGTAAATAATATCTATCAAAAGGTCGTTGCGGAAAGAACGACTCACAGTAAAAAACCCATTACGGTCAGGGTTAATATCATGAAATTATTTGGCGACCTGTCGCGTATTGAATTGTTTGCCCGCCAACGCGCCGACGGGTGGGACGCATGGGGAAACGAAATATAAAACCTGGGGAGGTTCAGTGTGAAACTATTGTGGAACTCGTCAACACCGATCGGTCAATCAGGGTACGGTGTATGTACCCGTGAGATATGCAGCCGACTGAAAAAGGCTGGACATGACGTTCGTATCGCGACAAAACATGGATATTTCGGTCATCATGAATGGGGAGACGGGATATTTGTTTTTGACGGCAATCTAAACCATCTTAATCAATACATCGAACGGTTCGATATCGACTACATTATCTCATATTGGGATGTGTGGGTACT
>DATKVL010000368.1:0-1225 GCA_035530115.1 Dehalococcoidia bacterium
ATGGCTCAGAAGAAAGCAGCCAAAAAGACAGGAAAGAAAGCGCGGAAGAACGCCGCGGAATATCTTCGGAAGGGCCCGAAGAAGCGATGAGATAAGAGTCGATTTATTTGCAATCTTGAGCGGATTCTGTTTCATTCTTGCCCTACAGATAGCAAGGGAATAAAAAGAAGTAACCCAGCCAGCGGATTTGGCTGGGCAGTAGAACAAGAAAGGAGGGCAGCTATGTTATTCATGAGTCTGCTATCACCGGGAGGAATAGGTAAAGAGGCTGTCGACTATTTGAAAAAGCTCAAAGCTCCGAAGGGAATCACGCTCCATGATGTTTATGTTACCTTTGGGCGATATGATGGCGTAGTTGTTTTTGAAGCACCCAACCCCAAGACGGCTATGCGCTTTGTACTGGACATAGCATTTGAGACAGACTACATTGTCGAAACCTTAAGCGCCGTTCCCGCCAAAGAAGCATGAACAATTTCATGCTTCAGTAACGATTGGCGAAGCCCAGCCAGCAGATTTGGAGAGGCATTCTATGCAAAATGGCACAATAAAACGGCTAGTTGCAGACCGTGGTTTTGGGTTCATCAAGACAGAGCGGGAAGAAGAGCTCTTCTTTGGCCGCAACCAGCTTCAAGGGGTGGACTATGGTTCCCTTAGAGTAGGGCAAAAAGTGGAATTTGGGGTTACACGCGACCCCAACGGTCACCTCCACGCAATCAGGGTGAGGCTTGCTCAGCCTAAAGGCGAATAGCAGCAAGCCCAGCCAGCGGATTTGGAGAGGACTTAAATACATTGAGTCATAGCGGTTGGCGGCGGGCTGAAGGCGGATTGTTAAGCCCCGGTAGCTTATTGCATGGCAACCGGGTAATTCTTATATGTATCGAAGAAGACGAGCGTAACGTAGACGCGGCGTTTACATCGTCCCGGAATTTACCAGCGGCGATCACTGATTCATCATTCATATCAACAGGACAGGGGAATTATAGTGATGACTAAACAGAGGTGGCCATTAGTCTTGCTACTAGGAGCATTGGCTATAGTAATTGCATACGTTCTTATAGGGCGGATTGTCGAAATAGCACCTTTAGAAGTTAGGCTGGCAAAGCCTTATATAGATAAAATTGTTGTTGATGACGGCGAATTAAGGGAATTAGCAAGCGCTATTGTCGAAGATTATGGTGAAAAAGAAGGTAAAGTAAATGCCATATACCGCTACATTGTGGAGAAC
>DATKVL010000369.1:0-8005 GCA_035530115.1 Dehalococcoidia bacterium
GCTTCCCAAGTAAGACGTCGTGGGTTCGAATCCCATCACCCGCTGGGTTGATAGCCATAACCAGCAAAGATATAAATTAGAAAATGAGGATAAAGCTAAATAATGGCCAATTGGCAGGGTTAGCACATCAGCTTCCTTTCGAAGTGATAGTAGAAGACCCGCGGGATGTTAAGGGCCTATTGGAGATATTAGGCCACAATATGCCCTGGGATGAAATGGGGCTTAATAAATTTGGCGATCCTCTCAGGAAGCCAAACAGGGTAACCTTTTCTGTGGAGGCAGTTGATGGGGGATTTATCTGCGACATTCACCCCGCTTTCGCTATATATATTTCCAATATCCTGACAGTAGAAAAATAGGCTGCACATAGTTTCACAAAGTTATGGGCCGTTAGCTCAGTTGGTAGAGCACCTGACTTTTAATCAGGGTGTCGGGAGTTCGAGTCTCCCACGGCTCACCAAAATTAACTAGTCTATAGCTAAGTCCCATCTAAGCAAAACCACCCGAAAACCAGGGTGGTTCTGTTTTTTGGAAAAAGTGACACCCTGATTCGGTTCGGAATTTAACAGAGTATTTCCTTCCTTACTTGACTGCTGGACAATTTACAAGAAAGGCAGGCAAGTATATGCTCAAAATCAGGAGAGGAAATCTCAATCAGCGATTTGTAGCACCATTCCGGGCACAAATCATAGCGACAATCATACTGGAGAATCACGTGAAGAACCTTAGTGAATCATATGCGCTGGTCATAGCAATAATCATAGCGCCACTCCTAGTGAATCATAGCAGAGAGTCATAGTGGTAACTAGAGTGCTTTGCCAGCTTGGTATGGTCTAGACAAAAATCGCCAGACCGAGCTAGCATATGGGCATAGCCAATTCGCCGGCCGATTCACAATGCGCAACAATTCGACGGCCTGTGACCTACTGAACAAAACAAGTGATTGTTACCAGAGTTAAACAACACGCTCTATTGTTTGATTGCGTTTGCCAAGGCAAAAAGTTCGTCTACCTTACTTTACCTCTCGTCAAGAGTGGGATACAGCCGGTCACCAAGATCATTGGGGTCTAACGCCTGTTTAATCTTACGCTGCCAGGTGTGTGTGACTGGCTGCTTGGCCAGATCTTGCTGCAGTTCTTCGTGCGTTTTACCCACAGCAAGGTACATGCCTTCCTTCCCGGGCGGGATATTATGCTTGGCTTCTTCTTGTATACAGTGCTTCATCCACTCTACGGCGGCAGCAGTCGATACCTTGTCGGCCACATCATAAAAACCGAACTGCTCCAGCCCGCATTGCCCCCCGCCGCCGATGGAGCCGACGCACCCCATCATCGAATCGCTGCCGCAGTCCACCAGTAATCCCTTCTCTTGGTATTCTCTGGTCGCATCTTCGGCGAGCGGTTCGTATTTTTTCACAAAGTCTGGCGTGCCGGACTGCATGAAGTTGCCTACCCAACCACCGGTATAGACGAAGTTCAGATTCTTCTTACCCAGCCTGAGCAGGTACAATAACGCAAACTGCTCCATTTCCGGCTCCAGCCACTTCTTGACTTTCCAGCCCCCGGTTTCTTCCAGTATCCGCTCCAGCACCTTCTTCTGATACTCAATATCCCGTTGGCTCATGCCCACCAGCACCAGTTGGAATGATATCCTCATTTCTTCAGTGAGCTCTTTTACCTCCTGTTTCTGCATAAACTCCTCGATGTCATCAAGCGATTTAGTGGGGTCCTGGTAGAGCATCCAAAAAGCCGGACCCAGGTCCGCACCCAGCATGGTCCACTGCCGGTGCGCATAGTAACATATCTCGTTATCATATAATCTGTAATAGGCTTCGAATAAACTATCCCAGTCCTTAAAGGCCAAAGTATATGCCCTGAAGTTTCCGGGCAGCGGAGAGCGGTAAGCGGGCACGGTACCCTCAACGGGAAACTCTACCGGCCCCGGCCAGGGAGACAGCTTCACGGCGCATTTGGTATATACGCCCAGACCACCTCTGGCTCCCAGCGCTCCCCTGACGATACCCCTCATACTCGGGCCCGGGCCTTCAGCACAGAACCAGCCGCACCCGGAACCGATGGAGCCTGTTCTTAATATTTCACCATTGGGCATAACCCACTCCGCCCCCAGCAGGTTCTCCCTGAGCTCGCCGGTGTAAATTGAGGTGCCGCCGCTTCCGTGATAACAGGTAGCGCCGACTAAGGTAGAGCAGCTGGCCCCGGCGCCGGTCACGGTGCAATTCAGTCCTCGTTTCATCACCTCTGCCTGGAGCACACCGGCGATAGCATACGGCTCTATCACGGCGAACATGTTCTTCTCATCAATCTCAAGGATACGGTCCATACGCCGCATGTCCAGCTGGATAACGCCCTCAGTAAAGGGAGCACCGTAAAAGTACCATCCCGTGGAATAGGCTTTTACTTTTATCTTGTATTTGTTGCAGGTTCTTACTATCGCCTGGACTTCTTTGGTACTACCCGGCAATAAAGCGGCCTCCGGCCGGGGCATGAACTTGCTCTGGTTGGGACGGACGGTTTCAGCCAGCCACTGGTAAGCGTATGAGTCCATTACAGCGGGGTCTTCTGAGATATATCTGGGGCCCACTATATCTTCCAAAGCACGGTACGCGTCTCTTGATAATGCCATTTTCTGCTCCCTTCCGTTGTTATAGCGCCATCTGAACAAGGTCTATAATGTCATAGACCTTGATTTTTTCATCTTGGCTTTTGACCGTATCGGCGAAGCTCCTTTCACACCACGGGCAAGCGCTGACTATCGCCTCTGCACCAGTGGCCTTTGCTTCGGTAAGCCTTTCTGCGGCGGTCCAAGCGGCAAAATCCGGGTATGCTTCCAGTACCCCGCCGCCGGCACCACAGCACCAGGCATACTCTCTGATTCTTTCCATCTCCACCAGCGCTAGGCCCGGTATGCTCTTTAAGACGTTCCTCGGGGCATCGTATACCCCCAAGGCACCGTTATACCTGGGTTTGCCCGGTTTCCACACCGGAATCTGCCCGTATATTTTCTCTCTATGGCCCTGCCAGGGCACATACGGCTCGCCCAGCCTACCCAGATGGCAGGGGTCATGATAGGTAACGGTCAAAGGCACACTCCTAGTCAGTTTTATCTTGCCTGCCTTGATAAGGCGGTTGATATATTCCACCACGTGAATAACCTCAAAGGTGAAACCTATCTCAGGATAAAGCCGTTTAAAGGTGTGGTAACACTCAGCACACGGCGTGACCACCGTCTTCACTCCGGCATCAGCCCATACCCGGGCGTTTTTTCTGGCAAAGCCGTTCAGCTCTTTACGGTATCCCCACTGGTAAACCCTGCCGCCGCAGCATGATTCGTTCTCCCCCATGATACCGATATCCACACCAGCGTCCTTGAGCATCATGACGGCTATCCTGGCTGTCTTCTGCAATCCCTCATCATAGCTGTAACGGCAGCCGGCATGAAAGACCACCGCAGCCTTTTCCTCGGCCAGATTTTTTACATCCAGTCCATCAGCCCATTTGCCCCTATTCACCCCGGGCTCCATCATCATATTCTCTTCTTTACGAAGGTTATCAATATAAGGCTTGTGCCCGGGCAGCGTCTGTCCATCCTCAACCAGCTTGAAGCGCATTTCGCGCATTACCTCCAGCCCCCGGATGTTATAGCGGCAGATTTTATCGGAGACATCACATGCCCCACCCATCTGACATTTCCAGACAATATCTTTCAGCTCGTCATTGTAGCCGATCCTGCCCTCGAGCAGGGAAAGACCGATGGATAACCTGCCACCGAGCGAGTAGGCCTGAAAATTACAGTACTCAATGCTGGGACAGGCCCTGGCAAATCTAGCACTTTTTATGTGGTCAAGCGGGATCCACTTGCAGTAGGAGCAACGGCTGCAGTCCGTACAATCATCCCTATAATCCTCTAAAGCCATATCCTTTTATACCTCAACTTTTCATTTTTGCTAGAAACAAAGCTTGCCCGGGTTCAGTATATTATTGGGGTCAAATATCCCTTTGATGGTCCTTATCATTTCCTTGTTACCGGCATCCCGGTTATACACCATATCCGCCCATATACCGTAAGGCCGGGAGAAATAAGCCCCCTGCTTTATCAAGGCTTCACTGCACGTCTCCAGTAATTCCCTGACATTGCCAATTTCTATCTTGTTCCCGGAGTTGTAAGGTAGATTGAATTCACAGTGACAGGCGGTACCCTGGTGCTGCGGCTGGAGGTAAATACCGATATCCGAGACCGGATATCGCAGCGCATTTGCCGCAGTAAAAACCGTATTGACAAATTCCGGAATCTTATCCAGCGTGCTCATGAAGAAAATATCCTGACAGGCACCTTTGTAAGTCAGCTTCCAGTAGGTTGACGGAGACGGATTGAGTATGGTTGACATTACCTGTCCGCCCCCGATGCCGGAAACCGCTGGAAGTAATTCTAGGCCGAACTGCTGCACTATGTCCCTGGTATCTTTTTCTTGAAAGTCCACCTTTTCTTCCGGGAAAAGGTCACGCCCAGCGATTCCCATAATGATAACCCATGGTGGCAGTTTATTTTTCAGGGCTTGTATTCCGTCAGCATTCCTATTCAGGATAGCAGCCAAGTTAGCACTGTTTAATACAAGGAATTCATCACCCAGCCTGACTTTCAGCAGTCGGTAAGCGCATTCTATCAGGCCTTTCAGATTATCCGCCGGTATGAAGAAAAACCTGTGCACCTTAGGCAAAACCTCACATTTTACTGATGCCCAGGTCACGATACCGATACTCCCCTGAGCACCGGAAACGAGCCGGTAATAGTCCACCTGACCAGGACCTCCGGAGAAAACCTGGGCCAGACCCATTTCCCATTGCTGCTCAAGCGTGGGGTAATAGCCACCCGCGTCACCGGTTCGCAGTATCTCCCCATTGCCCCAGACTATCTCCAGGCATCTCAATGGCTCAGGCAGTGTGTGGTTGTACTTGGGTACCAGTGTCGGCTCCCTCTCCAACAGACTGGCGATTACTGACTTTGACTGGCGGGGGAGCAGTGGTGTGGAGAGTCTCAAGCCTTCTTCAGCTAAGGCCGGTTGCAGCTGCGCATAGGTTACTCCCGGCTCAATTAGCACCATCCTGTTTCTGCGGTCAATCCTGATAATCTTATCCATCCGGCGCAGGTCAACGATGACTGCTTCCGGCACGCTCGGCACTGTATCACCACGAAAGTGGGGCTCACCTGAACTTACCGGTACCAGGGGTGTTTTTGTTTGGTTGGCCCACGTCACAATCTTTTGCACATCATCTGCATTACGGGGTTGTACAACTAACCGTGGCCGCATCGGCAAGGTAAAGCTATTATCATGAGAGTAACTGTTAAGGATCTTGCGTTCCTTGATGACCTTTTGCTTGCCTATCATCTCCATCAGATTATTACTTGTTTTGACATTCAATTTTCAATCTCCCCCATTGTCATTATTAAACTGGGTGTGTCTCATTTTTAATATCATTTCCTTCTACGAAGTAGACGTCAATCCGTAAAATTTGAAAAGATTTTAAGCTGAGTCCCACAAGCGCTTCATGTTTACTGATTAACTGCCTTAGTAGTTACAGAAAACAAGAACTCAATTTAAGTAATAATAAAAACTTCTTTGGTATATGTCAACACCACTATTGACAAACGCTTGGAAAGAGATGACCTGGTTATCGTGGACGAGTTGGGATTCGTGCCTTTGATCGCGCCGGTGGTGAACTCCTCTTCAACCTGCTATCTGAGCGATATGAGCGCCGGTCGACCCTTATCACGACTAATCTGGCCTTCGGCGAATGGGTGCAGGTCTTCGGCGATGCTAAACTTACTACCGCAGACTCATTGAGGATAGCGGGACCCAACCTTAACATTACTCCTATCCTGTCCTAACAATGGGGTCCACCTCAAGATACTGTAATTATTAAGGCATATACTCAGGTGCTCTGCGATAAGGGGATCTGTAGTCCGGGTCTTTCAGATATGGGCATGTATTACCGCATCTCTGTTTATTAGGGCATTTAATAACGTGAGATCCATCGTCAAACTTCACAATATAAGCACCAACATGATAAATCGGGCAGCTTATGCGACGCCTTTCAACTATACTTACCATGCTTAGTTATGTCTCCTTAAGAAGCGTTCTTAGTTTATCCTCACGATCCTTTCTTTTCTTGGCTACTATTAAAAAAGTCCTGGGCACATCTGCCATAAACGCTTTTGATTGTTCGGCAGCATCAGTGTAAAACGAGATGAGCTTCTGCTCCATATCAATGGCCTGATTTAAGGCATTAGTGTGGTCTAGTTCCTTCGCGGGTTCTCTCTCAAACGTATACTTATCGGTTTCTACACTGAAGGCAAAACACCCCTCAATGGCATCAGTGATAACGCCGTAGTATGCCCTTTGAATCATCATTGTATATTTATTATTCTCTTTGGAAAAGGTGAGAAAAAGCTCTGCCGCTTTGGGATATCTTTCTGCCATCTTTTCATAAAAGCCAGCAGAATCCGCTTCCAGCTGCTTAGCAAAACTGATAACCGAGGCGCTTGTATTTAACGGCATTTTATATCTCCTCCATTACTAGGGCCACCTTTCAATTACCACCTTGCTTTCTGTAAAGAAGCGGATGGCTTCCTTACCTTGAGTGTGTAAGATTCCGAAGAAGGAGTCGCGCATCCCGCTGAAGGGGAAAAATGCCATGGGTGCCACTATACCGACGTTGATACCAACGTTCCCGCTTTTAACTCTATACTTGAATTCTCGAGCAGTTCTTCCACTCGAGGTAAAAATAGCATCTGCATTATGGAAGGGATTGTCGTCACATATTTTAATGGCTTCATCAAGGGTTTTGACACGGATAATACCCATGGTGGGACCGAATATCTCCTCGGTAACTATCTTCATTTCAGGTTTAACGTTTTCCATGATGGTTGCGCCCAGGAAACAGGTATCGGGATAGTCTCCTTTAATTTTGAAATCACCCCTGCCATCAAGTCTTATCTTGGCACCTTCTTCAATACCACTACTGATATATGAAAGTATTTTTGTCTTTTTCTCGGTATCACGGACAGGACCCATCTGAACTTCCTCATCAAGACCATTACCAATTACTATCTTCTTAGCCGTGTCTACAACACCGTTAATAAATTCGTTGTAGAAACGGTCATCATCGCCAACAATAATGGCATTCTGACCAGCTAGGCAGCGTTGCCCTGCATTACCGAAGAAAGATGTCATCATTGCCGGTATGGTTGCTTTCAGGTTGCAATCCGGCATGATTACCATAAAGTTTGAGGCTCCGCCCTGAGCAATGACCCGCTTGCCGGTGGCACCACACCTCGGGTAGATAACATCCTTGGCAGTAGGAGTTGAGCCGACAAAAGTAATACCCTCAATATCTGGGTGGTCCAGCATTCCGTTGACCACCGTTCTTCCACCATTCACTACATTCCAGACACCAGGAGGAAAACCTGCTTCATCTACAAGTTCCGCAATTTTCATCTGGCTTAAGGGAACCTCGCTTGAGGGCTTGATTACGACGCAGTTGCCAGTCGCGACGGCGTAAGGTGCTGACCAGAGCGGAATCATGAAGGGGAAATTAAAAGGTCCGATGATACCAAAGACGCCCAGTGGTGTAGGAATAAGATATTCGTCAATACCGGACGCAATATCTTCAGAATTATAACCCTGCATCAGGGTGGGAATACCACAGGCAACTTCTACATTTTCAATGCCGCGCCTGGTCTCACCTCTGGATTCATCAATTGTCTTCCCATGCTCCTGAGTTTGTACCCTGCTCAACTCTTCAAAATTCTCCTCAAGCAACTCCTTTAAACGGAAGAGGCATCTGGCACGAGCAACCGGCGGAGTTCTCCGCCAATCAGGGAAAGCTACTTTGGCCGCTTCAACTGCGGTGTCAATCTCTTCCTTGGTTGAAATCGGGACTCTGGCAATCACTTCACCATTGACTGGATTGACCACGTCCTGAATCTC
>DATKVL010000370.1:0-2214 GCA_035530115.1 Dehalococcoidia bacterium
GAGTTATCAGACCTGCTCTTTGCCTGGAAGGCAGTTAAAGGCATAAAATCTAACGCCATAGTTATCGCCAAGGACAAAACATTGTTAGGCATGGGAGCCGGACAGCCAAGCCGGGTAGTAAGCGTTGAGCTAGCTTTGAAAAGAGCTGGTGACCAAGCTAAAGGCAGCGTCCTTGCCTCAGACGCCTTCTTCCCTTTTACCGATGGCCCGGAATTGGCAATCAAGCGCGGAGTTACCGCCATTATCCAACCCGGTGGCTCGGTAAGAGACAAAGAAGTAATTGAGCTGGCAAACAAGTATAATGTAGCCATGGTATTTACCGGTGTCCGCCACTTTAGACACTGACTTGGGCAAACACAAAATCCCTTAGCTCTAAATATTTAGGAACTGAGATTTTGAATTTGTTATTTAGAAATTAGTGCTTAGAGTTTATAGAGGTGAAGGAGGCGAGAAATGTTCATGATTAGCAAAGAAACTATGCACAGCGTTATGTCACTTAGAGAGAAGATAGCTGACCCGGGAAAAAGGGCAGAGTGTATTGCCGATGTGGAAAATATGATAAAAATAAAGGAATCCCATCTGGCAAGGGCAGAGTGGGGTTCTTGTTGTGGCAACATCTGCAATCTGGCACCACAGATAGACAGCGAACTACAGATGCTCCAGAACACTTTAGAGGTTTTAAGGAAGGAGGACAGCACGAAGGCAGCTTCTTTGTTAGAAGATTACATTGCCTTCCTGCAGAAAAACTACAGCCCAGAGCCTGATCATTGGTGATGCCATGGCCAGAGTAGTAATTGTATCAGATATGTTACGTGGCTTTCTCGAGGAAGGTTATCCACTTTATTGCGGCATCGAGGCCCGTAGTATCATACCCAATATCCAGAAATTACTGGAGCGAGAGCTAGAACAGGGCTCGAAAATCTTCTATTTATGTGACCATCATATACCCAACGACCCAGAATTCAAAATGTTCCCACCCCATTGCATTGAAGGTACTAAGGAAACTGAACTCATACCCGGGCTTTTGCAATATCCCGGTGAAATAATACCCAAAAGAACTTTTAGCAGTTTCTACAACACTCCTTTAGACAAGAGACTGGAGGCAATCAAGCCCGAAACCATAGTTGTCTGTGGCGTAACCACCCATATTTGTGTTCTGAACGCAATAATTGATGCCAGAAACAGAGACTATGAAGTGGAGGTCCCCGTTGATTGTGTTGCTTCCTTCGATAAAAAAGCTCACTTCTTCGCCCTGGACTATATGGAGAGGGTGCTTGGAGCCAAGCTTATTAAACCCTTAGTTAAGGTTTCTCCGCCTCGTTTCGAAATTGCCGATTCATGGTTGAGTGGGGAAACTGCCGACATCTATTTTCCCCGCACCGTGGAAATACTTAAGAAAGAGGGAATTAATCCCGTAGCAACTATGGAGGTATTTCCTCGCCGAGCTGGTATCTTGTGCGGCATAGAAGAAGTTAAAGCTTTGCTCGCCAAAGTTCTTCCTGAGGATAATTGTGAAGTATGGTCGCTATCTCAAGGCGAGCCTTTCGACAGAAAAGAAGTAGTCTTGCGCATAAAAGCCCCTTATCAAAGCTACGGAACTTATGAAACAGCTTATCTAGGCATACTCTCCCATTGCAGTGGCTGGGCCACCGCTGCCCGAGAATGCGTTGATGCTGCCCGAGGCATTCCTGTCATCAGCTTTGGAGCCCGCCATGTCCACCCTTCAGTGGTCGGCATTATGGAATACTCCGCTATAGTGGGAGGCTGCACTGGCTGTGCCAGTACCGCTGGAGCAGAACTTGCCGGCATCCAACCCACAGGGACTATTCCTCACGCCCTAATCATTATTATGGACAGTACTGCTAAGGCCACTCTTGCTTTCGACAAGCATATGCCTTCCGCAGTGCCGCGTATTGCTCTGGTAGATACTTTTGAGGACGAGGTTAGAGAAAGTGTAACTGTGGCCAAAGCGATGCAAGGAAAGTTACAAGGCGTAAGATTAGATACACCTCCAGAAAGAGGTCGAGTTACTGCCGACTTGGTCAAAGAAGTTAGAGCCTGGCTGGACCTCGAGGGATTTAAGGACGTGAGAATAGTTGTCAGCGGTGGACTTGACCCAGAACGAATCAGATATTTTATCGATGAAGGGGCACCCGTGGATATTTTCGCTGTTGGTAGCTATATCAGCGATACCAATCCCATTGACTTCACCGC
>DATKVL010000371.1:0-11017 GCA_035530115.1 Dehalococcoidia bacterium
GAATAACCCTCGTCACTCTCATCCAGTTGCCTGACTAATCGTTTAGGGCATTCTTTTTGCAGAAAGTCACGAGCCAATTCCTTTAGCATTTCCTGCTCTTCGCTCAGACCAAAGTCCATATTATTCCCTCTGTCTTATGAGTTCATTTAACATACCGGGACTCATTCACTTTCGCGGCAAGCCAAGACCTCTCATAGCGATGATATTGCGCTGAATCTCGTTGGAGCCGCCGCCGACACCAATCGAAAGTGAACTCAGACACATACGCATTATCCGTGCATTCATGACAGCCCATTTGGAATCTCTGTCCAGTTCTCCATAGTGCCCCAGAATTCGCACTCCAGCATTGGCTGTATGCCGCATCACCTCGCTAATAAAAACCATCGACATAGATGACTCATAGCTGGGATGAAGGCCCTTACTGAACATCCAGGCGATGCGATATGCCATCATGCGGGCAACCTCATTTTCCACTGCTAGCTGTGCCAGCTCGTTCCTGATTAGCGGATCGTTGGCAAGAGGCTCTCCATTTCTCGTGGTTTCTTTAGCATACTTGATCAGTTCTTCAATGATTCGTTGGTTTGCGGCAGCATAGCCTATAGAAGAGCGTTCAAAATCAAGAGCTATCATCAGTTGATACCACCCTTTGTTCTTCTGTCCTACCAGGTTTTCCTTCGGGATGTGCACATCGTCGAAGAACACTTCGTTGAAAGAGTGGCGATCCAGGATGTTTATCAGGGGGCGTATAGTAATTCCCGGCGTCTTCATGTCCACAATGAATATGCTGATTCCTTCGTGCTTGGAAGCATCAGGATCAGTTCTGGCAGCAAGCCAGCAGTAGTCAGCAAGATGGCCATAGCTACACCATGTCTTCTGGCCATTAATCACATACTCATCACCAACTTCTACAGCGCGTGTTTGAAGCGAGGCAAGGTCAGAGCCAGCATTTGGTTCGCTATATCCCAGGCAGAAGATTATGGCACCTTTGGCTATACTGCTTACATAATCTTTCTTCTGCTTCTCAGTTCCAAAGAGTATGATGGAAGGCGCCACCCAATTCACTGTAACTTCCACCTCGATGCTTAATGGAGCCCTGCTGTAAGCCAGCTCCTCGGCAAGTATAAGCCGTTTCATGTGGCTAAGTTCCAGGCCTCCATATTCTTTGGGGTACGATGGCGCCAACCAGCCTTTCTGGCCCAATTTACGCTGGAACTCGCGTGCAAGCGCCCAGGATTCCTCGGTTTCCTCCCAAATTCCGGGATCAAGCTCAATCCACCTTTGCAGGATCTCTTGCTCAAGCCATTGGCGAACCTCTCGTCTAAATACTTCCTCGTCTTCGGTAAATTTGAAGTCCATATTGCTTAGCCTCTAGTCTGCAAATTGTGATGGCCATTACTCAATAATGGCAATAACGTCATCTTCGAGGACAGAGTCACCTTCCTTTACCCGGATTTCAACCACCCTCCCATTATGTGGAGACTTCACCCGAATCTCCATTTTCATGGACTCGAGGATTACGATGGTTTCGCCTTCGCTAACTGATGCTCCATCTTTTACCAAAATCTTCCACACACTGCCTGTAATAGGTGATGGCACTTCTGTCATATCTGGCTTACTTTGCCTCTTTAGTCCTCTCCTCGGTTAGCTCAACTTTAGGATAGCTCTAGCTTCTTCCACCGTTGCTGGCTCTCTACCGATATCCCTTGCCATCCTTGCCGCCTTTTCCACTAATGGTCCATTTCCTTCGGCCATTTCCCCAGGTGACAAATAGAAATTATCCTCAAGGCCAACTCTAATATTTCCGCCCAGTGCTAAAGCAGTGCTTATCAAGAGCCATTGCTCTTGACTGATACCTATGACCTGCCAGGCTACTCCAGGAGGAACTACACTAGACACGTGTGCCAGATTTCTAGCTGTGGCTCCCATGCCTCCAACCACCCCCATTATGAGGCTGACTTGAAAATTCTTAAGCAGTCCCATATCCATTAAAGGTAAAATGCTCTCCACATGCCCCAGGTCAAAACATTCACATTCTGGCTTCACGCTATTCTGGTTCATGGTATCCAAAAAAAACATTATATCATCAAAGGGATTTTGAAAGACCACGGAGAAGACAAAGTTCCTACGCTTCGGGCTATATTTGGCATAGTTCATTGTTCCCATGTTCAATGCTGCAATTTCCGGCTTCAGTTCCTGAATATGGCCTATTCTGGTATCCCTGTCCACGCCAACAGCCCCTGTGGAGAAATTTATTATAATGGGGCACCTTTTCCTGACTTCTTGCATTATTTCGCGAAATATCTCTACTCTCCAGGATGGGGTGCCATCATATTCCCTGCCATGAATATGTACTATTGCAGCTCCTGCATTGTAGGTTTTTAGTGCCTCTTCGGCAATCTCCACAGGGGTATAGGGAATCCATTTGCATTGGTCTCTATTAGCCGCGACGCCTGTCAAAGCTGCAGTGATCACTACTTTGTCTGCTAATCCCATGTAATTCCCCTCCCTTTTTATTTTCCTTTCCACTGTGGTTCACGCTTTTCCAGAAAAGCGGTAATGCCCTCGGCCACATCCTCAGCCATCGTATTAATTGCCAGCACTGATGCCAGATACTCCAATGCCTTCTCATATTCCATGTCACGCATGGTGTAAAAGGCTCTCCTGCCGAGTTTTAAGATAGCCGGGCTTTTGCTGGTTATTTTCTTGGTGATTTCATCCACCTTTGCATCCAGTTGCTCTCTCGGCACAACATGGTTTACCAGGCCAAGCTGTTGCGCCTCCCTGGCATCAAGTCGTTCGCCGGTCAGCATCAATTCTAGAAGCCTTTTCGGGGCTGAAATAGATCGGAGCAAGGTTGCCATAATCACATAGGGAAACAGCCCAACGTTTATTTCTGGCGTGCCAAAACGGCAATCTTCAGCAGCGATCACTATATCACAGGCACAAGCTAATCCAAGACCGCCTCCCAAAGCATGACCGTTAATCCGTCCTAGCAACGGCTTGTGTAAGCCCTTGATCACCTTGAAAAGTTCAGCAAATCTCCTTTGTTCTTCGTGGCGGTCGAGTAAACTTGCTGTGGCGCTCATGGCTTCACCAAAGTCAGCTCCAGCACAAAATACTTTGCTACCAGCCCCAGTCAGCACAATGGCAAGAATGTTTGGGTCATCGTCATATTTTTTCAGGGCATCAAAAAGTTCGATTATCATAGTCGGTGATATAGCATTCCTTCGTTCTTCACGAGACAAAGTAATTATGCCTGCTTTGTCTTTTGTTTCAGTTACTATTGTCTGGTACATTAGCTTTCTCCTTATACAGGATAGACCCCATGCTTCCGGGGATGCCTGAATATCTTTTTGTCCTTGGTAAACTCAAGAGCCCGGAATAATACTCTCTTCGTTTCCCTGGGATCAATTACATCATCTATAACGCCAGACTTGGCTGTTTTAAATATGTTAATCTGTGGTCTTATCTCCTCGGCAAGTCGCGCTAACATCTCTTGCGGGTTTTCAGCCTCAGCAAGTTGCTTTCTGGCAAAAATGGATACCATACCCTCTGGTCCCATAACCGATATCTCAGCTCCGGGATAAGCAATTAGCAAGTCAGGGTCGAAGGCCTTGCCACACATCGCATAATACCCGGCACCATAGGATTTTCTGACGATCAGGCTAAATTTTGGCACAGTAGCTTCAGCAACTGCATGAATCATCTTGGCTCCGTGCCTTATTATGCCCGATTTTTCTGCCTTGGAACCGACCATGAAGCCGGGGACATCAGAAAGGAAGAGAAGCGGGATATTAAAAGCATCGCAAAGCCATATAAAGCGGGCGGCTTTATCAGCGGCATCAATATCGATGACGCCTCCATAAAACATTGGGTTGTTTGCTACAATTCCAATCGAATAACCGTCTATACGCCCAAAGCCGATAATAATGTTTCTCCCCCACTTCGGCTTCATTTCAAAGAAGTAGCCATCGTCCACGATATATTTTATTAAATCGTGCATGTCGTAGGCTTCCCGTGGGTTGTCTGGGATAACATTCAGTATGCCATCATCAAGCAAGGCCGTGGAGTCTCCTGCCCATTCCTTTCGCTGCGGCTTTTCTTCACAGTGCTGAGGAAAGAAAGAAATATATTCTTTTATAGCTTTAATACATTCCTCATCTGAATTCACCTCCAGGTCTCCACAGCCACTAATCTCACAGTGGATTTTGGAACCGCCAAGCTCGTCTTCAGTGAGTTTTTCCCCAATCACCGATTTGACAAGAGCTGGTCCACCTAAACCCATAAAACTCGTTCCTTTAACCATGGGCACGAAATCGGAAAGGCCGGGTATATAAGCAGTACCTGCATATCCTGGCCCCATCATAGCTGCGATTTGTGGGATTATGCCTGACATCAGAGATTCTTCCTTAAAGAGATAGCCTGTATTGGCAAATAGTGCCACTCTTTCGCCGCTAAAGCCGCCGCCACTTACCCGGGCACCCCCAGAATCACTCAGCCATATCATAGGTATTCTTTCTTTGAGAGCAATCTCTCTTATCCTGGTCACTTTGGTTTCGTTGACAATTCCCATAGAGCCGCCTCTTACTGTGAAATCGTAAGCTGCCACGGCCACGTCCCTAATGCGGACCCCGTCATTCAGTTTGCCACAGCCTGTAATAACTCCGTCAGCCGGCACAAGTTCATCAACACCGAACTCGCTACCAAGCATGCCAGTTTCAACGAATGTCCCCTTTTCAATCAAGAGGTCAAGCCTCTCCCTGGCAGTCAGTTTTCCTCGTTCACGTTGTTTTTTGACAGCCTCTTCACCTCCCATCTGCCTGATTTCCTCGCGGAGGCGTGCAAGGTTTTCAACCTCCTGTCTCATTTTGTTACTCATTTTCCCCCTCCTTTAATTTCGATATGAAATGAGTGTCATAGTTCCCTGATTTGAATATCCCAGAATCAAAAGCTTTTCTGAGGAAAGGAATGTTGTTTTTGATACCTGTAATTTCATAGTTGTCCAGAGCATGTTGCATTCTTATTATAGCTTTGTTTCTATCTGCGCCCCAGACGACTAGCTTGGCAATCAAGGGGTCATAAAACTGACTCACGGTGTCTCCAGCCTGATATCCAGAGTCCACCCTTATTCCCTCACCACGTGGTTCAATGTACCTAGCTATGTTGCCCGGTGATGGATAGAAATTCTCCGAATCCTCGGCATAGACACGCGATTCAATGGCCCATCCCTTCCAGCCCAAGCTGTCTTCTCTGAGCAATAAAGATTCGCCTGACGCAATTCTGATTTGCTGCTCAACCAGGTCAATACCGGTTATCATTTCAGTAATCGGGTGCTCTACTTGAAGCCTCGTGTTTATTTCCAGAAAGTAAAACTTCCGATGCCTATCAACGACAAATTCAACGGTGCCAGCATTTGTATAGCCAATTCCCTGAGCCAGGCGTTTGGCCGCATGTCGTAGTTCATGCCTCAATTCAGCAGTAGCTAAAGGAGATGGTGACTCTTCAATCACTTTTTGATGCCTTCTCTGCACTGAGCATTCTCTTTCTGGGAAAGTAACCACGTTGCCGTCTTTGTCTCCCAAGATTTGGATTTCTATGTGGTGGGGTGATTCCAGATATTTTTCGACATAGACTCTCTCATCACCAAAAGCCAGCCTGGCCCGGTTTGTGGCTGTATCAAATGCTTCTGCAACCTCCTCCCCTTTTTCCACCTTCATCATGCCGATCCCGCCACCGCCAGCCGATGCCTTGAAGATAACCGGGAAGGAAAGTTTGGCTGCCCACTCTTTGGCTTCTTCGACACTGCTCAATATACCACTCCCTGGCGGAATTGGTATGCCCAAACTGGTAGCTATTTCTCGTGAACGGTACTTGTCTCCCATTTTATGAATGACTTCGGAGCTCGGCCCGATAAATATCAGCCCCTCTGTCTCACACCTCTGAGCAAATTCCCACCTTTCGGATAAGAAGCCATATCCGGGATGGATAGCACTTGCGCCCGACTCTTTAGCTGCTGCAATAATTCTGTCTATGTTGAGATAGCTGTCCCTGGGTTTAGCTTCCCCAATCCTCAGTGCCTTATCTGCCTCCTGGACGAACAGAAATTTCTCATCTATATCTGAATACATCGCTATGGTCTCGACACCCAACAGCTTGGCGGTTCTGATTATACGCCGAGCAATTTCTCCTCGATTAGCAATCAGTGCAGATTTGAGCATATGATGGTTTACTCAATGCGATAGTTTGGTATAAAAAGCAGTCCAGAATCCAACCCAAAAAACGCATTACGAAGACTATCACCCAGTTTCTCCATAGGAAGGTGGCAATCCGCCAAGTTACTAGAACCACAAGAACTCCCCACCATGGCTTTCGCTAGCTCACAAATGTATCTTATTTGCTAGAATTCGTCAATATTCTGGGCGGGCTTCGCTACGTGATGCCACATACCTTGGGAAAGAGGCGTGGGACCACAAGCGGCAAGAAGATATCATCAAGCAGGCCACAGAGCCATGGAGAGGAAGGGTCTCATGCCTTTGTAATGCCCACGGCTTGAGCCAGTTTGTCAAACCAAGGCAACATGGCAACGCCTGCTGCTATCTACGAAAAGCTGGGGCTGACCCCCCGCTGCCAAGCGTTTTTTGGGGCTTCCTGCCGAGGATTACACCAACTTGGTAAAAGAGTCAGCAAATTTGTGATGTGTAACCATGTTACACAGGTGCCTCGACTTCCGTGCTTTTCTATGCTAGCATGCGCTAACCACTGAAGCACTACGTGAATTTTCTCAGGAGGTAAATTAGTTATGGTTGTAGAAAAGGGGAAAAAGACGATAAACCGGCTGAAATCAATGTACCCGCTCAGGGCCAAGGTAAATGAAACATATCTAAAGAGTGTTGAAGCTATACAAGCGGGCAAACCTGCTGTCTGGGGCATGCTCAATTTCTACTATGGCGACCCCATCCTAAAAGCCATGGATATAGAAGTGGTCTATCCCGAAAACTATGGCGCCATTGCCGCGGCTACAGGAGTTGCCCAGCAATACCTGGACCGGGCTGATGCCGAGGGCTTTCCCACCCACCTTTGCGGTTACAGCCTGACTACCCTCGGCTATGCGTCCAGGATGATGAAAGAGTTGAATGGGCAGATACCTCCGGAAGCGCCCTTCGGAGGAATGCCCAAGCCCCTATTTTTGATGTCTTCGGCTGCCATCTGCGATGCAAGGTACAAGTGGTTCCAGGCGCTGGGACGTTACATGGATGTCCCGGTATGGGCACTGGAAGCTCCTATCCCCGGCATCAAGGAATTTTTCATCGAAGGCTATTATGACAGAATGGTGAAACTGGGAGTCAAGCACCTGAGGGACTTTGTTGCTTTCGTGGAAGGCATGGTGGGCAAGAAGATGGACTGGGACAAACTGGATAAAACAGCGGACCTCATGATAGAGGTTAACCGTGTTTGGCATGAAGTCAACGAACTGCGCAAGACAAGACCCTGCCCAATGCACAGCCGGGACTTCTGGAGCGCCATGCCCGCCGCCCTGTTCCTGGCTGGCGACCTCGAGGACTCACTGAGACTCTACCAGGATATGTACAGCGAGGTCAAAGATAGAGTCAATAACCATGTAGGCACCATCCCCGAGGAGAAATACCGGCTAGTATTCGCCGAGCTTCCCCCCTGGCATAGCCTGGGCTTTTTCGACAAGCTGGCTGAGAGAGGATGGAACTTCGTCATCGAGAGCGTTGGCTACCATCCACCTATACCCATCGACCTCAGCAAGGTCAGTGACCCACTGGAGCGCATCACCAAATTCAGCCTCCAGTTCCTTGTCGGCTACTACGAAGATGCCCGGAAACAGGACGTGCTCGGCGGCACCACCGCCTATCCTTACCTGAAGTATGCCAGGGAATGGAAGTGCGACGGGGCGCTTCTTCATCCCCTTATCAGCTGCCGCAGCGCTTCTACCCACCTTCCATACGTCTCAGACATGCTCATTGAGAAACTGAAGGTGCCTTCACTGAGCATCGAAGGCGATATCGTAGACCTCCGCCTGTTTAACCCGGAAGATGCTTTAGCCAAGGCAGAGCCATTCGAGGAAACCATGGAGTATTACAGAAAAATGAGGAAACAGGCAGGGGACGACTGGTGAATTAATCCAGGATTTCAATCTAACAAGGAGGCAGCGATGTCAGACAAAAACAGAGGTCTCAGCAAAGCCCAGGAAATCTATTTAAATCGTTCACAGAGAGCCAGGGAACTCAAGGCAGCAGGCAAAAAGATAATAGGCTATCCTTGTGTCTACGTCCCGCTGGAGATGCTTACTGCCCTTGACATTGTCCCGTACCAGACATGCGGCGATATAAAGGAACCAGTCACTGAAGCAGACAGGGCTTTGCCTCATTCATTCTGCCCTATCATGCGCAACTGCCTCGATTGCGCCCTGAAGGGCAAAAACGATTTCCTTGATGGTATGGCTACTATTCACTCCAGCGACCCTCAGGAAAAAACAGCTCGCGTCTGGGAATCTTATACAAACTATCCTTACTTTCACTTCATAGACATGCCCATCACAGTTCGTCCCGAGGCCCTGGAATACTTCAAAAGCCAGCTAAACGATTTCAGAAAAACTCTGGAGGCTTTTACTGAGAAGAAATTGTCCACAGACAAGCTTGAGGCAGCTATTAAATCCCATAACCAGCAACGGGCTCTGGTGAGAGAACTATACGAGCTGACAAAGTCGTCTCCACCCCATATCTCGGGAACGGAAATCGTTCAGGTAGTAAAAGCTCTGACGAGCCTGCCTGTAGTTGAAGGAAATGACCTGCTAGCTGAGACTATAAGCGAAGTCAAAAACCGTACCGACGGACCAGAAAAGAAATCAGCACGTCTCCTCATATGGAGCAGCACCCTTGACGATACCGACATCATGCAAGTATTTGAAGCTAAGGCAAATGTAGTGATGAACGAAAGCTGTGGTGGCATCAGGGCTTACAGAGGCGGGGTGAAATTCACTGCTGACCCGCTGGAAGGGCTGGCCGACTACTATCTCAACGAAATCACCTGCGCCCGCACCTTCAGGCAGGCTACTCTCGGCGAGACCAGAAAGGACTATGCCCGAGACCTGCAAAGCCGGTTCGGCTATCTTAAAGGCATCATCAAAGAATGGAAAATCAACGGCGCCGTAATGCTGCTCGTCAGGTATTGTGACCCCTTTGCCTTTGAAATGCCATCGCTCAAAGATTATTTCAACAGTCTCGGCGTCCCCAGTACCTATATAGAATACGACTACACTACGGGAGCCCTGGCCCCATTGAGGACCAGGGTCGAAGCCTTCCTTGAGACAATCAGCTAATAGCAACCCACCAGGAGGTCTACTTGTACTTCGCCGGTGTTGACATAGGTTCCACCATGACCAAGGTCGTGCTCATGGATAATAGCGGCAATTTACTTTCGGCCATCAAGGGCCCTACCGGTCCGGAGTATCGCCAGCTTGCCAACGAGGTTATGCGACAGGCACTGGAGCAAGCCAGCCTGCAGATTGATGACATCTCCTATATCGTAGCTACAGGCTATGGACGGCTCAGCGTCCCTTTCGCAGACCGCCAGATAACAGAGCTTTCCTGCCATGCCAGAGGCGTCTCCAGCTTTTTCCCCAATGTCAGGACTGCCATTGATATAGGCGGCCAGGATGCCAAATGTATGAAAATTGATAACGGCAGGCTGACCAGCTTCGTTATGAACGATAAGTGCGCCGCTGGAACCGGCAGGTTCCTTGAAGTGACTGCGGCTACACTTGGTATCAAGCTGGAAGACATGGGAGACATTTCCCTGAAAGCCACCAAAAAAATCCAGATAAGCAACCTGTGCACTATCTTCGCCCAGCAAGAACTGGTGGCTCTACTCTCCCGCGGGGAAAAGCTGGAGAACATCCTGGCCGGACTTCATGATGCCCTGGCCAGCCGCATAGCGGCACTGGCACGGCGGCTCGGGATAGAGCCTGACCTGGTGCTCACCGGTGGTGTGGCCAAGAACACCGGCATGGTTAGGGCAATGAAAGAAAGCCTGGGCTGCGAAATCTTCGTTCCTGAAGAGCCACTTCTCACCGGGGCACTTGGCGCTGCTATCCTGGCGAAGGAAACCTACATGAAAGCAGTGGCAGTAGGTGAGGCCTTGCCCACAAAGTCACGGCGGTTAGAAAAAGCCACCTTCTTCAGTTAGGAGCACCGATGAGCTGGTTTATGGGCATCGACATAGGCTCGGCATACAGCAAAGGAGTCATAATTAAAGACTTCAAGCTTGTTGCTTCACATATAATCATATCGGGAGCTAATTACCGAACATCCGCCGAGGCCATAGGGACGGAGTTAATAAGAAAGGTCAACCTGACTCAGGATGACATAGCCAATACTGTTGCCACCGGTTCCGGTGCCGACAATGTCTATTTTGCCAGCCAGAAGGCAAGCGATATAGTATGCACTGCCCGAGGCATAAACAACGTCTTCCCGCAAGCCAGGACTGTAATCGATGTAGCCAGTCAATCCACCAAGGTAATACGGCTAAATGAAGAAGGAATTGTGATCAACTTCACCGCCAGCGAGAAATGTGCCGCCGGCGGTGGCCGCTTTATTGAGGTCATCGCCAACGTGCTGCGAATAGATTTGAGCGATTTCGGCCCGCTTGCAGCCAGGTCAAGGACCCCCATCACATTTAGTACGGGCTGCGCTGTCTTCGGCGAATCCGAAGCCATCACCAGAATAAGCGAAGGCATCCCAAAAGAAGACATCGCCGCTGGTGTTAACAAAGCCCTGGCAAGCAAGATTTCCTCACTGGTCAAGAAGCTTAAGCTGGAGGAGCCATGCGCCATCTGCGGCGGTGGTGCCCTCAACATCGCTCTAATCAAGACCATAGAAAGCGAATTGAACACCAACCTCCTGGTACCACCACACCCTCAGATTATTACCGCTCTTGGCGCCGCCATAATCGCTACAACATCAGCGACTCAGGAATCGAGCAAAAAGCAGAA
>DATKVL010000372.1:0-2263 GCA_035530115.1 Dehalococcoidia bacterium
TTACCTCAAAGCTGCCTTTAGCGTTGGTTTTGGCTGTCGCTACCTGGCTGCCATCGTACATTATGTCCACATCTTTGTTAACGGCAAATCCGCCGCCAGTGACGGTCAAGTTCATGCCCACATGTCCTTCGTCGGGGGACAGCACTAAGCCAGGCTCTATCTCGAAGCTGAGCTCGTTGATGTCTTCTTTTTCGGTCCGTTCTCCTTCTGCGGTTACGCTGTACTCGCCTTTGGGCATCTCGGGCACCTCGAAGTTTTCCTCCCAGTAACCCGTGTCGTCGGCCCTGATTTCTGTGACCACTGCCTCTCCAGCAAACAATATCTTGATGTCCCTCTCGTCAGCCGCAAATCCGCTGCCCGTCATCGTTATGCTCTCACCCGGGCTGCCCAATGGCTCATCTACGACGCTACCCGATGGTCCATCCAGAATGCTTATCTCTGGTGTTACTTCGAAGATGACATCCTGGACATCTCGAAGTTCGTTCTCATCACCCTGCGCGTCTATCTGGTGTCTTCCCCCGGTGGAAGAGGGAATGTTGAAGCTCGCCTCCCACCAGCCATCCTCATCCGCTTCAATATTCTCTGCTACCGTCTCATAGTCGTCGGCGTTTAGGTAATAACTCAGCTCGATGTCTTCCTCGTCCTCGGCAAACCCGTGGCCTTCCACGGTAACTGTAGTGCCCGCAGGACCCTCTTCAGGGTCTATTGTCAACCCCGGCTCCACGGTAAAGTCAGCATAAGCATCTATGCCATACTCGTCCTCGGCGAACACCTCGTGGTCTCCTGTGTAGCTTTCGGGAACGGTGAAAGTCACCCGGAAATCTCCGTCTTCATCGGTCTCGACATCGTCTATCCATTCTCTAGTACCGTTCGGATAATAGTAAATGTCAACCCACTCTTCAGCCGTAAAATTATAGCCACGGATGGTGACCTCCTCCCCGGGAACTCCCGAGCCGGGAGAGAGCGTGATACGTGTGCCATTGGCTTGCGCGGGCGCAGCCGGCAGGGCAATAGCTACAAGGCAGACGACGAGAACAAACAGCAGTCGAGATAGTAAGCGCATTTGACTACCTCCTTTTGGCTATTATAAACGAAAATACCACTAAAAAGTAAGTGCTATTGGCACTTTTGAGGCAAATTCGCCGGGAAAATCCCCAATTATTTGTCATTGCGAGCACCTGAAAGGTGCGCGGCAATCCCGTTGCCCCACCGAGATTGCTTCGGCTGGCTAAAGTCAGCCTCCTAATGAAAGAAGAGGTCGTCATTGCGAGCAGTAGTGCGACCCTTCAGGGTCGTGCCCTGTTGCACGAGGCTAAAGCCTCGCACTACATTTCCAAATTCCAAATATCAAAATCCAATCTCCAAAAAAATCCAAATACTTAAATGCCAAAACTATTTCTTTTTGTCCTTTGGAGTTTGAGCTTGATTTGGCATTTGAGCTTTGTCATTTGTCATTGAAATGCAATTTTTGGACTTTGATATTGTTTAAGGCCTGTCCTGAGCGAAGTCGAAGAAATGTGGTGCTTGGGATTTAAGATTTCGTGTTGCAGGGGCGGGTCTTGTACCCCCCGGTTCACCCTCACCCTAACCCTCTACGGTCAAGGGAGAGGAAAGACTCTTTTTACCAGCGATCATAGTAGATGCTTCGCCTCCTGACCAAGGCGCGAATCAAGGCGGCCAGGAGCACCACTACGGCGACGATGGCAACAATGAGCCCCCACATAGGCAGGAGTCCGACGCGGAAGGAGCGGGCCGCGGTCCAGTCGCCTTCGTTCTCGGCGCCATCTACGGCTCGGACAATCCAGTAGTAGGTGCCATAAGGCAGCGCTTCCGTCAGTGTGTAGCTCGCCTCGGTCAAATCTGTAACTGAAGCTATGACAGAGGATGCGGTGAAATTGGCATTTGTCGCTACTTGCAGGCGATAGCGAACTCCGCTGTCATCAGATACCGCCGACCACTCGAAGGTCGGCGTCACCTCGCCCATGAATCCCATCCGGCTCCTGTTGGATGGGGAGATCGGTGTCGGTGTGCCCGGAGGGTCTGATTCCATGGTGAAGATAGCGTTGGCGTGATTCTCTCCAGCATACCCGGCTGTCACCAGTCGGCCGCCATGTTGGCTCTCAGGGACGGAGAAACTTACATCGAAGCTGCCTCTGTCGTCGGTTTCGGCTGTGACTACCTGGCTGTCATCGTACATGATGACTACATCTTCGTTGGCAGCAAACCCATGGCCAGCAACGGCCAGGTCCATGCCCACATGTCC
>DATKVL010000373.1:0-7902 GCA_035530115.1 Dehalococcoidia bacterium
CTTCCTTACAACAAAAACTTCAAGGTAGTGAGTGGACAGGTAGATGAACCCCGGTTAGGCTTAGATGATGAGGTGTACACGTATCTATTGGAAAACGTTGACGAAATATGGCATTGTGCCGCCGATACGTCATTTCCGGAAAAGAAAAGAACGCAAGCGGAAAAGGTAAATGTTCAGGGCACGCTCAACGTGTTAAGGCTAGCAGCGGAGAGCAAATGTTATTTCTTTCATCATATGAGCAGTGCATATGTCGCAGGGAAAGTTCGTGGAAGGTGTCTGGAGAAATATGTACCTCAGCGGCAATCCTACAATGTTTACGAAGAAACTAAACATATAGCTGAAGGCCACGTGCTCGAAACTTGTGGTAGAGAGAAGATAAGAGTGAATATATACCGTCCTTCGATAATCTACGGAGATTCAAGAACAGGAAAGAGCCTGAGCTTCAAGGCCTTCTACGTTCCTTTCAGGGCGGGACATTATTTAAAGAAGCTATTTGAAAGGGATATCGAAGAAAATGAGGGGTTGCAGGCTGAGAAGATGGGTGTTAGAAAGACTGAGGATGGCAAAACTTATATGCCTATCCGAATCGGAAAAATAGATGGCAGTTCATTTGATTTGGTTCCTATCGATTTTGCGATTGACGGGTGTATAGCAATTATGGAGAATTGCTTGGACGGCGGTATTTTTCATTTGGTAAGTAGAAAGCCAAGCACACTCGACGAGCTCATTCTATTTGGGGAAAAATTCTTTAATGCTGCGGGTTATAAATCTGTGCTAGCTGAGGATTTTGTCAATCAGCCAAAGAATGCTCTAGAAAATTTGTTTGATTCGTTCATTAATGTATACGAGCCAAATTTTCACGATGCCAGGATATTTGATGACACAAAGGCGGGGGAGATTTTAGACAGAAATAATATTGCATGTCCTTGTCTTGACTATGAGATCTTTAGCAAATGTATCAAATACGCCATAGAAGTGGACTGGGGGAGAGCGTTACCGTAGGGTACAGGGTATAGACTTCACGCCCCAAAATAGTTGTATCGCCTGTAAACGATCTTCGTAAAGTAATCAAGCTCTTATACCTTCGCTGGTAATCCATGTATTTCATAGCAACACTTGGGATACATCGTCCTAGGCTGTTTAAGCTGCTTTTTTTCAAGACGGATAAGCGATTATTCTCAGGGCTAATTGTAATAATGTTGCATTTAGCCCTTGGTTCCATTATAATATTGCTGTGGTTCGAGACTCAATTCGAATTTTGCAAGCTCAGGGGCACAAGGCGACCAAGCCGCGGAAGCTGGTGCTCGAGGTGCTCGGAGAAATTGAAAACCCACTTTCCCCTTACGACATACAGGGGATTTTGCACGCCAGAGGCAAATATCTAAACCACGTTACCATCTATCGCATACTTGATTTGCTTTGCAGCCTCAATCTAGCTCACAAAGTGCTATCCAGCGGTGGATTTGTGAAGTGTAGCCTAGATGCTACAGAAGGCTGCCACCGCTTCATGGTCTGCCAGCACTGCGGAGCCATTCGAGAATTTGCTGACAAAGAATTATGCCAAGAGGAAAACGACTTCGCCCAGAATTTTGGCTTTCATACCGAACATCATCTTTCCGAATTTTCTGGACTCTGCTCCCGGTGTTATAAAAAATAGCCCCCTTAGCAAAATAAGAAATGCTCAGGCGAATAACAAAAGAACTCAAAGAGCATATCCCTTTTACAGTTCTTGGCGCTCTTACAGGAATTATCATCATGGTTATAGTAGTTTTAGGCAACGTTCCTCACCATATTTCTGACACTATTTTTTACACCTTACACCCAGTCCATGTGTTATTGAGCGCACTTGTAACCACTGCTATGTACATGAGATACAAGAAAGGCAAGGTCTGGGCGGTGATTTTGATTGGCTGGACAGGATCGATCGGTGTAGCCACGATAAGCGATGCCATGATTCCTTATCTTGGAGGAAACTTGCTCCATGCCCAAATGGAGTTTCATGTGCCCTTTATCGAGGAATGGTGGATAAATCTCTTTGCGCTGGCTGGCATTGCCATCAGCTATTGGAAACAAACAACCAGAATCCCACACTTTGGACACGTATTGTTAAGTACCTGGGCATCCTTATTCTACATCATGGCATTTGGAATAGCTGATAATTGGATTCCTTTGCTTCCTTTTATGTTCCTGATTTTATTTCTGGCAGTCTGGATTCCTTGCTGCATGAGCGACATCGTATATCCCCTTTTATTCCTGGGGAAGGAGCCGGAGCTACCTTTGCCAGAAAGACGAAAAACCGCCAGCTAGAAAACCGTCTGCACCTGTGCTATTATATACGGGTATCCTTGATGATGGAGGCGGCTTGCTTGATTTGTTAAAAAAGACTGAACCAGGAGTAAAAAGAGGCAAGGAAACCTGGTTTGGCAAGATAGCTAATATTTTTAACCGGGACGCCTTCGGGGATGAGGTCTGGGAGGAATTAGAAGGGTTGCTTGTCTCGGCTGATGTTGGTGTAGAGACTACGAGCAAACTCCTGAGCAAAGTCAAACAGCAGGTGAAAACAGACAGGCTTTCAGAGGTATCTCAGATACGGAAAGCTTTGAAAGAGGAGATGATAAACTTACTAAGCGTTCCTTCATCAAAATCATCCGCTTCTTGCCATTCTGAGCGTCGCGAAGAATCTCCTCAGGTTATCCTTGTGGTCGGCGTGAATGGCTCGGGCAAGACGACGAGCATTGCCAAGCTGGCTTATGGTTTCACTTCGCAGGGAAAGCGAGTTATCCTGGCGGCAGCAGATACCTTCCGGGCAGCAGCTATTGAGCAGCTTAAACACTGGGGAGGAAAAGTAGGTGCCGAGGTCATCGCCCACCAACCAGGTGGCGACCCCGGAGCGGTTGCCTATGATGCCGTTCAGGCCGGCTATAGCCGCCATGCTCAAGCGGTGATTATCGATACTGCTGGTCGCCTTCATACCAAGTTTAATCTCATGGAAGAACTCAAGAAGATAAAGAGAGTGGTAGCTAAGCACGATGCTTCAGCCCCTCATCAAGTTTTGCTGGTAATGGACGCTACCACAGGGCAAAATGGCTTGGCTCAGGCCAAACATTTCACCGAAGCTGTGGACGTCACCGATATTTTCCTGGCCAAGCTGGATGGCACAGCCAGAGGCGGCATAATATTTGCCATCTGCGACCAGTTAAATATACCAATTTCTTATATTGGTACTGGTGAAAAATTACAGGACATGGCTCCCTTTGATGCTGAGGTCTTTGTTAACGCTATTTTCTCTTAAACCGAAAGGAAAAGATAAATGCTCACTATCAGCATAGACCCCGTTGCTTTCACCATTGGCTCCCTACAGATACGGTGGTATGGAATTATAATAGCTGTAGCGGTTGCATCGCTGTTAGTCATCACGCTCAGGGAAGCAAAAAAGCTAGGCATCACTCGTGATATTTACAGCATTGCCTTCTGGGCTATTATTGGCGGCATTATCGGAGGCCGGCTAGCATATGTAATCTATGACTGGGAGCATTTCGTAGCGAACCCCCGAGATATTATCGGCTTTCAGGGCCTTGCTCAAAACGGGATGATTATCGGCATCGTTGTGGCAGCATTGATCTATATGAGGGTGACGAGAATGCGCTTTCCCATGCTACTTAGCATAGGCGATGCCGTTGCTGTGGGAACTCCTTTAGCTCTAGCCATAGGCAGGATTGGTTGTACCATAAACGGCTGCTGCCGCGGTCAGCCCAGTCCGTTTCAGTTTTTCCCGTTGGCGATAACTTACACGCCTCGGGATACCATTCCTCCTGTATATTGGGGGGTGCCACTATACCCCACTCAGATTTATCATTTATTGTGGGGTCTGATAGTTTTTGCTATAGTGTGGCGACTTCGGGGAAAACTTAAACCCGAAGGCAGTCTTTTGTTCTTTTTCTTTTGCATTTTTGCCGCCGGTGATTTTGCCATAAGGTTTCTCCGTACTGACGAACCAGTGCTCTGGGGTCTCCGTCAAGCCCAAGTTCTTGACTTAGCCATATTAGCGATATTTTTGCCCTGGCTTATTATCAGAATACGCCAATTCAAGAAACAGGATTTGGCGGCCGAGCTTGCTAACGAAGCTGGGTCGGAGCAAAATCAAGAAGATTAAGGCTTAGCACCTCTTCTCCATTCCAGTGGCTTTTTCCCAGGTTATACACAATATCTATGTGAGACGGAATTTCCTCCTGTTTTCTCTGCGACTCAAAATCGACAGCTTGCCAGGTTACATTTCCCTGTTTGAGTTTTAGTCTCAGCCACTCGCCCTGGTTGCCGAAGTTACGACACTCGGTTACCTCAACCTGTCGAGTGAGAAAGGTCGGCTGTGGATTGCCCCGACCAAAAGGGCTCAACTTTTGGATAAGGTTAAAGGTCTCTCCACTAAAAGTAGATAAGGGAAGCTCGGCATCAATCACTAGTTCCGGGCGAAGGTCAAGACGACCTAATTGGTCCATAGCTAGTCCGGTAATCCGTTCCTCTAGCTGAGCCAAATTTTGGCGCGTTACGGTGAAGCCAGCAGCTAAGGGATGGCCACCAAAGGCGGTAAGCAAGTCATGACATTCTGCTAAAGCAGACACAATATCGAACTCAGCTATGCTGCGACAGCTACCTTGACATGACTCCGGACCCAGGTTGATGATGATAGCAGGCTTGTAAAATTCATCTGCGAGCTTGCCGGCAACAAGCCCGATAACACCGATGGAGTAGCTTTCGTCACCGTCTATAAGCACCGGCAGGTGTAGTTTGGCAGCTAGTTTCTCCCTCGCTCGGCTTAATACTTCCTTGGTTAATTTTTGCCGCTCGGCATTCCTTTTCTCTAGCTCCAGGGCCAGGAGGCGAGCTTCCTCTGGTGACTGAGTAGTGAGCAGCTGGTAGCTGGTGGAGGCATTGTCCATCCTGCCAGCGGCGTTGAGGCGAGGTCCCAGTACCCAAGAGATATCTTCAGCATCAAGTTCACCTGGCTTCAGCCCGGCCAATTTACCCATTTCTTGAATTCCCACGCGGGAGCTATTATTAAGCTCTCTCAGCCCTTTCTTTACCAGGTACCGATTCTCACCAACGAGAGTCACTAAATCGGTAACAGTGGCTAAAACTACTAAGTCCATCAATCCAGCTAGCCATTTCCCCCGGCTATCTTCATGGAATAGCGCTTGCAGAAACTTGAAGGCAACGCCAGCACCAGCCAAATCTGGATAGGGATACATCGAATCCTTTCGCTTCGGGTCAATTACAGCTACGGCTCGAGGCAGGCTCCCTAACGGAATGTGGTGGTCGGTGATAATCATATCCATTCCCATTTCTCGAGCCTGTTTTACCTCTGCAAGGTCAGTTACGCCACAATCAACAGTAATAACCAAACTAGCCCCCTGTGCCTGAAGCTTCTCCAGAGCTGAGATCTTTAATCCGTGGCCTTCGTTGACGCGGTCAGGGATATAGGTAATAACTTCAGCACCAAGCCTTGACAGTCCCTCGACAAGAATAACTATGGCTGTAACGCCATCAACATCAAAGTCACCGTAGACGGCAATCTTTTCCCGGGCAAGCACGGCCTTATAGACCCTGCTTACAGCCTGTGATATATCAGGAAGGAGGAAGGGATTACCCTCCAGCCTACGGTCAGCAGACAAAAAAGGTTCGATTTCTTCTGACTTAACACCACGATTGTAGAGAAGTTGAGCAATTAGAGGAGAAAGGTCAGAAGCATTCAAGTATTCATCAGGCACTGGAGGCAGGATTTTCCATTGAGTCCGTTGATTCAATTTCGCACCTCAGTTTAATGCCCTTGGCTAGAATCGCTAACTATATCACAGAAAAGGCTTTAACAAAATGTCTTTGCGAGCGAAGCGAAGCAATCTCACATCCTTCTTAGAGATTGCCACGTCGCCTGCGGCTCCTCGCAATGACAGGTGGGGCTTCCTAATCAGCAAAACCACGTATTAAGCATAATTTGACCATTCCGCCAGACAATAAATATAATCTATATCAATGAGGGTGGCTTTCTACACATTGGGATGTAAGCTCAATCAAGCCGAGACGGAATCTCTGGCTAATCGTTTTAGCAAAGCCGGATTTCAACTTGTATCCCCCGTTGACGGGGCCGATATTTATATTGCCAACACATGCACAGTCACCCATATTGCCGACCGCAAGTCACGCCACTGGCTCAGGCTGGCAAGGCGAAGAAATCCCCAGGCTCTAATTATCGCCACTGGCTGCTATGCCCAAAGAAATCGTCAAGAGCTAGCCCGGCTTGCTGACCTCATAGTTGATAACAAAGAGAAAGAGCACCTGCTGGCCCTTACCCAAACCCTCTCTCTTGAAGGGAGAGAACCGGGTGATAGTGAAGCAAAGCAGCCCCAGATGCCCCCTGCCACCGTTAGGACTCGTAGCCTGATAAAGATTCAAGATGGCTGTCATAGCCCCTGCACATATTGCATTGTGCCCAAAGTAAGACCTCGCGAATATTCCTTGCCCGCTTCCCAGATAATTGACGAAGTTAAGCAAAAGGTGGCCTTCGGTTACAAAGAAGTTGTCCTCACCGGGACAAAGGTCGGCTCTTATAGAGATGGTAGTACTGACCTCAGGGATTTGGTTCAGCGTATTCTCGGCGACACGGGCATCGAGAGATTACGTCTCTCGTCTTTACAGCCTTCGGAAATATCCTCTGAATTTCTTGCCTTGTGGCAGGATGAAAGGCTTTGTCGGCATTTCCACTTAGCACTACAAAGCGGAAGTGAGACCGTGCTTCAAAGGATGAGGAGGAGCTACTCTCTGGACCAATATCAGAGAACAGTGAATTTGATTAAAGAAATGATACCAGAGGTAGCCATCACCACAGATATCATGGTTGGTTTCCCCGGCGAAAGCGATGAAGAGTTTGAACAGAGCTACTCTTTTTGCCAGCAAGCTGGCTTTGCCAATATCCATGTCTTCCCTTTCTCATCCCGCCCCGAGACATCGGCAGCCGGGATGCCCGAGCAGATAAAAGACGAAGTTAAACGAGAGCGCAACCAGCGAATGCTAGAGTTATCTCGAAGCTCACGGCGCAGCTTTTGTGAGCAGTTCCTGGGGCAAACTATGCCGGTCCTATGGGAGAAGGAAACCAGCCCCGGAAGCGGCATATACTCGGGGCTGACCGGCAACTACATCAGGGTATTTGCTCACAGCGAAAAGCCCCTGGATAATGAGATAACACCTGTTAAGCTCGTAGGATTTCATAACCAGGGAATTTGGGGAGAATTAGTGAATGAAAATCCAGGTTAAAGTAAAGCCCAATTCTAAAACCGATGAGGTTAGCCGGGAAGGGGATAGCTTTATAGTCAAAGTCAGAGAGCCGCCAAAGGAAGGCAAGGCTAACCAGGCAGTCATCAAACTACTGGCAGAGCATTTCGGCGTTCCCCAAAGCCAGGTCAGGATTCTCAGCGGTTTTAGAAGCAGCAATAAGGTTATTGAGGTTGCGCAAGAGTAGTATAGCGAGATGGAACCTCGCTGCACTTACCCAAAGCAGCTGAATGGGAATCGGCACAAAGTGTGAGTCTTTGCTCTAACCGGCGTAGCTTGGTATTCTGAAGGGAGTTTGTGCTTCTGAGTCCTGAATCCAAATTGACGGCTGTGCTTCATCACTTCCTCTAGATTAGCCCGGTTGGGGGCTGTCAAATTCGGACTAAAGCACTGACGTACCAGGGCGGTGCTATAAGGATTCACTTAGGAAATAACTTGCTCTTAAGATACTGTATGGCGCGGAGACCGTGAACTGCTATCGTGGCTGCGACAAACCGGGGTATCAATAACCACAAAGGATTTACTCCTAACGCCAAGAATAAGCCAGTTTCTTCCACTATACTGTGGTTGATGCCAATA
>DATKVL010000374.1:0-4091 GCA_035530115.1 Dehalococcoidia bacterium
CTACATACTTGAACGGCTTATTGCCAGCGCCTCTTCCGGTGAAGTTAAGAAGCCTGAGCTACTGGCAACCCTGAGCACGGAACAAAAGAAGTGGTACGACAAACAAGTTGGCCAATACCAGGACTTAATGACTGAGTGCAAAGCCAGGTACAAGGCAGAGCTACAGGTACTCAAGGACAAATGCGGGGACGACGCAAGGAAATACACCAACGCAAGGCTCAAGCTGAAAGCCAAGATTTACCCGGACTGGAGCTCCCAGGCCAAACAGGCCGAGGCGAAATTCGAGGAGCGCCAGGACAAGCTGGCTGCCGCCATATCGGCCGCCAAAAAAGCGGGGGTTACTGGGCTCTCCTACGATGAGATATACAGCCTGGCCACAACGTCACCCACAACTGCCAAGAAATGGGGTGCCGAGCTCGGGCTGGACAAAGAGCAGATAGCCACAATCAGAGACGTGGGGCTGGAGGAATTGTACAAGCCCGAGGATATAGCCGGGACTCGCATAACCCTCACCGACAAGGAAATCCCCAGGGAATTAAGGAAGGCCAGCCCTGAGGAGCAAGAGGGGTTGGGCATTAAGAAGGTGGGCGGGAAATGGCAGCAGGATGTGGTTGTCGCGGCCACTGGGCAGTATATTCCCGCAACCCTGTTTGATCCCCTGCCCCCCAATCAACAGGCGGAGGTTATCGCCGCCCCTGTAGGGACTATGATAGGTGCCGGCGCCGGAGCCATTCTCATCCCCGAGATTGAAGAGAAGCCGGTTGTGACCATCGAGGCTACCGCAGAGGAAAAGAAGAAGGCAAAGGATGCCAGGGCTGAGGCAGAGGCACGGGGATGGTCGTGCTACGCGCAAATCCATACATTCAAAGTCAAACTGAAAGACGGGACGACCATACTTGTCGAGGCGTTTAGCGAGAGCAGCGCAGAGCAAAAAGCCAAAGATGCCGGATACAAGCCCGCATGGGTGACCAGGATGATGAGTGGGGAGAGTATTGAGCCGGCCAAAACTCCAACCGGCGCTTATAATGTAACAGGTGAAGATGGCGAGACGGTGACCATGGTGCCTTTTGAACACCCCGAGACGGGCGAGACGCTCTTGATCGCTAGGGATGCGGCCGCGGAATTGAAGGACACAAAGGCTTACAAGGATGCCAAAGGAACAGACGAACAGAGGCTGGGCATTGCTCATGCGGCCGCACAAAAGGAACTTGACGAATGGCTCACTGACCTGAAGAATAAATCCCCTGACCTCTATGAACTTTATCAGGAGCAGGGATATGACGCCATGGTAGCGACCAATGAACGACTTCAAAAACAGCAACAGGATATTCTCGCCAAGCTGAATGAATACAAATCGGCAGAAGAGGGGTATGACATAACAACGGCATTGCTTGATGAGGCTGCCACGCCAGACGAGCTGAAGCTGGCAGGATTTTCAGAGTCCACTGTTAATGAAGCGGCTATGAATGCTATTGGAATATACCCACGCTTGATAAGAACACTTTTGCCAGAGGAGGAGTGGCAGAAGCTAGAAGAGGAATTTCAGGCATTACCTACTAAGAAACAAGACTGGTATATGAATGAGCGAAACGCATTTGCCCAATATGTTCCAGAAAGCCCGCTGACAGAGGGTTCGTATAATAAATTGAGTGATGAGCACAAGAAGAGAGTCCTTGAATGGTACTATACCAGCCGTCCTCAATATCATAAGGAACAAGCCCTAGCTACGGGCAGGGTGGCACTCGCCTTCGTTCCCATAGCAGGCACGATCGCGTATTGGGATGATATGTCCCCAGCAATGAAAGCATTATCTATTGCAGGCGATATTCTCTTCTTTGTTCCTCTTATTCACGGTGCAGCTGTAGGGGCCAGGGCGGCCAAGGGCTATACGGCAGGTGCCAGAATGCAGGCAGCTCTAAGAGGTGCTGGGAAAATGGCTCTAGCAGAGCTCACAGCTCCCGCTGATTTTCTCTCACATCCGATAGAGACAACGAAGGGAATAGGAAGACAAATACAATCTACCATTGAAACACTCGTGCACCCAAAGAAGTTGCCGTTGGGTGGTGTTGAACTAGCTTACACTACAACCCGGTTGCCAGTGGAAGATGTCGGTGGTGCTAAAAAGGCGATACAATTGAGAGACACAGCCGTTATGGCAGCAATACAGGGTAAGCCTGGCACAGCCACGGTAGGGAGCACAACCCTCACCCTTACACCATCGGAGTTGCAAAAAGTAGGTGGGGCTGTGGGGATCCACAACACACCTGACATCAGGCCATACCTCAATGGAGCCGTTGTCAAGGGTGGTGCCGAGGGCTCAGGATTGTTTCTGTCCCCCAACTTACACTCAAGATTTGCCCAGGCCACAGCCTTTGGAGATATCCCTGAAGGTGGTATAAAAGGCGGCTTGATCATTAGAGACAAAAATATTCTCAGGGCTTTGGCCCCTTCGGGCAAGACCTATATGAGCACTGTCGAGATAGAGGCTATTCTAAAGCCGGGAACAGTTTTGCCCCCACCCTCCCAAGTGCTTTTCACGAGGGATGCTGCGGGCCACAGGTTGACCTTGCTGGTCATAGGAAAGCCATTTACGCCAGCACAGGTGGCAAAGCTCAAGTTTTTAGGGAGCCTAGATACCGTGGGCCAGATTTTCAAACCCACGCTGAGTCTAAGTGGTGCGCAAAAAACAGCTATAAGCTCAATGGATGATATTATATCCCTGTCAAGGGACAGGGCAGCTATAGCACAACAACTAACCGCAGCCCGGACCGCCGGAAGGGCCGCACAAGTCCAAGCATTGAGCCAGCGAATATCCGGTATGGACCAGAAGATAGAAAACTTAATAGGGCGAGTCAATGCCCCTCGAGAGATAATCCGACCGAGCAATGTTGCCTGGGCTGAATATGTCGATAAGGGATTGCTCGACCGGTGGCGAGAACTGAACCCCGGAAAAGCCCAAAGAACGGCACGCGGCACTAGGTTGCCTGACATCGAGGCAACACGTCTTATAAAGGGTACCCGACTAACCGAGGCGGCACGTAGGGTGCCGGCAGAGGAACGCAGGGTGCCAGCATATACGCGTTTGCACCCGCCCACATATACCACTGAATACGCACCAAAATACGCGCCCGAATATGTCCCACCGTATGCCCCGGTAGACGTGCCACCATACGCTCCGGCATACACACCCCCTTACGTCCCACCTACTCCCCCGTATGTTCCACCACATGTTCCTCCGTATGCTCCGCCGTATGTGCCAAGACACGCCCCACCACCAGCACCAAAGAGGACAAGGTCGACAAGTGTACCAACAAAGCTGGGGCGCGAAAGGATGCCAAAGCCGGGGCAGTCATTACAAGTCTGGGACCAGGGTATATACTGGATTTCCATTTTTGAGCCTTTTAGAACCACAGGTGCAAAACCAGATGTAGTGTACTCTCGGGATAAGCCCCCTTGGGCTGGCAGAATTGCGAAGGGGAGACACTCACCACAAAAAACATTCAGGGCCATCGGCAGAAGGCATCCTAAATTAGTTAAGTTGCCTATGGGAGCCGTCACAGTACACGTGAAAAATGGCAGGCGGCTTATATTCTCAAGAAGACGGAGTTAGTAAAAACGTGGGGAGGAAAAAGCAAGTGGCAAAAGGTAAAGTGCTTAAATTTGTGCCAGACTAAATACCAGGTTGGCTCTTGTCCTTCTGGTCTTGTGTCGTATCTGCCTCTTTTCCGCTTCTGCTTCCACTAACAAAGAAAACAATACCCACAACCAATAGGATGCAAAACTTTCCGACCACGTAGGTTTCCCCGCTCACGATCGCATAAACTATTGCCCCTATGGAAAACAAAGTGCAGATTAAACCAAAGTAAAAACTAAAACCTCTCTTGTGTTTCATGCTCACTACCTAATCAATTATAGCCCTTATCCCTACATTGTCAATAGTACGGTATCAAACCAAACCCCTCAGCATACTGTCAAAGATTCCACTCACACCAAAAAGCGCGCCACCATCCATTCTGTCATTCCAAACATAATCCGGGCAGTCGAACTCCCTAGTCTGGTCACACTTCCTGCACCACCATGTTTTACCCTCA
>DATKVL010000375.1:0-2679 GCA_035530115.1 Dehalococcoidia bacterium
ATATCCGAGCGAAGCCAAATTGCAGTCCGGCACTCTAATACAGGGCTATGAAGGTCTGAATGCCAAAAAGGTTGTCGAGTTTTCTCCTTCGCCCCTATGTAAGAACTCTACCTGAAGAGGAGTGCCAATTTTTATGGTTTCCGGCTTGCTCCCATCCACTCCCTCAATGCGAGCAACAACCCTCACCCCCTCCTCCAACTCCACAACTCCAGAAACATAAGGATGTTTTCTATCGTAACCTTCTTTTATCATGAGTGGAGGGCCTATAGCTATGCAAGTAAAGGCAGCAAGTTTGCCCTTTCCCTTCATCTCAACCCATTCCATTTCAGTGCCATAGCACTTAATGCAAATGGAGCGAGGAGGTATGAAAAGGACACCACACTTCGAGCACCTCGATCCCATGAGTTTACCCTCGCTGAGAAATCGCTCATAAGAGATATCATTAAAGGGCCTTCCTTCCATTTGCTTTGTCTCCTTCTTATCTTCTTTCCAGAATGGTAAGCGTACAGGTACCTCCTGTCCCCCCCAGGCTCTGGGCTGCCCCGATTCGCAAATCCTTAATAGGGACCTGCCTTTCTCCAGCTTCACCCTTTAATTGTTTCCAAATTTCAACAAGTTGCCCGGTGCCTGTGGCCCCTACAGGGTGACCTTTGCATTTAAGTCCCCCCGAGGTATTGATTGGCTTTGGGCCATCCAATCTTGTCAGGCCCTCCTCTACTGCTTTGTATCCTTCCCCTGGCTTGAAAAATCCCAGATCCTCGAGATGAATAATTTCAGCTATGGAGAAGCAATCATGCACCTCGGCAATTTGAACATCTTCGGGCTTGAGTCCCGATAGCTCGTAAGCTTCTTGTGCTGCATATCTCGTGGCTTCAAAATAGGTAAGGTCTTCTTTGGCATGTAAGCCTTTGCCGCTCCCTTGCCCTATACCGACCACATGGAGGGGGTTATCGGTGAAGTCTTTGGCTATTTCCTCTGCTACTAACAAAACGCAGCTTGCTCCGTCGCTTATGGGGCAGCAATCATAGAGATGCATGGGCCAGGCAACCACAGGATTAGCCCTGGGATCGCGGAGGAATTCCTTTTCGTCTCTCCAAGCAGGTATAGGCTCCCCTTTATTTTTAGCCCTTTCAATCCTTTGATTCATAATATCGCGGATGGAGACATTAAACTGTGCCTTAGGATTGAGGCGAGCATTATTATGGCTTTTTATGGTGACATTCATTAGATGCTCTCGGCTGGCACCATATTTGGCAAAATAAGCAGTGGCCATGGCACCAAAAACACCCGGGAAGGTAAATGCCGCTTTCACTTCGTAAGGACTGGCTGCCATTGCCAGACCTTGTGTAACTTCCTCTGTGCTACGTTTCGACATCTCCTCGACCCCACCAACCAGGACCACATCATAAAATCCTGAGGCTATAGCAAAAACCCCTTCTCTAAAAGCAAGTGCGCTTGAAGCACAGGCACCTTCCGTCCGTGTTGCCGGCTTCGGGGTAAGCCCCAGCAAATCCGAGATTATGGGACCCCAGTGTCCTTGATGTACAAAAAAATCGTTCGTGAAATTCCCCAAATAAAGAGCATCAATATCTTTGGGGTCTATCCCCTTATCTACTGTGGAAAGCATTTCATTGAAAGCTTCAGCAAACAAGTACTTGGAGTCCTTGTCTCCAAACATGCCGAATTTCGACATCCCTGCGCCCACCACAGCCACTCCCCTTCCCAATTTTCTTCGCCCTCGCATTTCACCTCCTGATTAGGACGTTATTTACAATCTCCCTACTATATCAAATTCCTAGACGACATTAAAGAATTATCCTGGGGCGGCACTTATTACAAAAATGAGCCTCCTTCAAGTCGGTGTCGGCCAGGCTGTTGGAAAAGTGCATGACACATTTGTTATTGGGACAATGCCCCAGGCCGAAGGTATGCCCCAGTTCATGAACTATCTCCTTGGCGGTTCTTTCCAGAAATAAAGCTTCGTCGGGAGCTAAGCCATAATATTCCTGTCTTAGCCGACACAGAGACACGATCGATGTTCCGGAGAGTACATCGGCTTCGCCAAATACGAAGTTAAGCCTGGGAACATAAAGATCAACATCAGCTATACCTGCAACCCTTTCATCTCTTCCCGCCTTTCCAAGAGCCACCAGCAATTTTGAGGAAAGGTATTGCTTCCTCTGGGGATCATAAGCCTGAGCTAAATCACTAAAACCCGCTTTTACTTCTACCGGACAATGGAAAATACCGCCAACCCTATCCTTAAGTTCCTCCGTTATTTCGTCAGCTATATTACCTAACGGTTTAAGCGTGATCTTCACTTAATTTTTTGCTTGCGCTCCTCTCCCAGACAGTCTTTTGAGATTTTACCACAGACTGAGCAAGGCGTGATGCGTAAGTATAGTCAATGGCAAAACTCACCCTAACCCTTTCCCATCAAGGGAGAGGGATTTTATACGGCTCCTTAACTCTATAGTATGTCCTGAGCGCCACGCAAAAATTATTGACAATTTCTTAAAGATATTGGTATTATAGTCTCAATAAGAGTACCCTCTAAAAGAATAGCTGTTAAAAGGAACAGAAATTCAAGACTAATAACAAGGTGGGTGGTTAAGTGTGTGTATCAGAAGGAGGTGGTAGTTCCCACAACGTTGAGCCCAGCACATATAGAAATGTGAA
>DATKVL010000376.1:0-1181 GCA_035530115.1 Dehalococcoidia bacterium
TGTAATTTATAATCGCCAGGCTTACGATAAACCGTACCGCAGGCACCGCAGGTTCCCCCCCGACACCCACAACCTCGAATGAACTTATAGCCAGCATACTCCATGGCTTTCATAATGGTAAGACCTTCGGGAACTTCATAGCGCTTTCCCATGATATATATCGGAATCAGCTTAGCCGCTATTTCTGCTGGATTTTTATTTTCCTCTTTGATGCTCATTCTTAACCCCCAATCGGTTGAAAGCTTTCACTTTGGGAAAGTAAGTTCTTTTCCCTCAGAAGTGATTCCGGGCTACCATAATTTAGCTCAAAATGACATACCTGAGGGTCGAGCCCTAAGGCAAGAGCTAGAAGTTGAGTGAAATAAAATAACGGCATCCCTTTGAATTCGCTATGTTTCTTCATCAATTCTTTCTGCCCCTGGCCCAAATTATAATCACATAAAGGGCAGGTGAGAACCAGGGCTTCCGCTCCATGCTTCAATGCCGAGTTTAAGATAACCCGCGCATATTCAGAAATATCATCTGGATTGCTTATTACTTGATAAGACCCACAGCACCGCGTGGATTCAGGAAAATCAACAGGACTAGCTCCGAGAGCTTTAAGAAACTCTCGTAAGATGGTAGGGTTCTCTACACTATCTATAGCTACCTCCCTGGGGCGAAGCAGAGTACACCCATAATAAGGGGCTACTTTTAATTCCCTGAGAGGGAGTTTTACCTTCTGAGCAAGAGCTTCCCATCCTATTTCATCTCTCAACACCTCTAAAAGATGAACTACTTCTACTTCCCCACCATAATCTATCTCCTCATCCATAAAGCTATTAAGAGTATTTCTTTTTTCCGCATTTTCTCTCATTAAAAGATTGGCTCTCTTTAAAGTATTAAAGCAGAAAGCGCATAACGTAGCTAGCTTATCTTGCCCTTGTTCCTTCGCTCGGATGAGGTTGCGAACAGGTGCTACCTGATGAATCAAGTCGTCATCTGCTAAAGAATAAACAGCGCCACAGCAGTTCCACCTGGGAATCTCCACCAACTTCAATCCCAAAACTTCCAGAGAGGCGATGCCAGGCTCCTCCAGATTCCTTGCCTTGGTTTTCAAGGTACATCCGGGATAATAAGCTAAGCTCATTTTTTATTTCTTTAGCCGGTAAACTTCCTCAAGCCACTGACCATAGCTATTT
>DATKVL010000377.1:0-18942 GCA_035530115.1 Dehalococcoidia bacterium
GCTTTGAGGCGAAATTCCTTACCGTATCGGTCTTTCGCTTTGACTTTCACTGTTACCGCCCTTTTTATTTCCCCCAAGTAGCCAGGTATGGATAAGCAGCCTTCCTGAACTATTCGCTCACCCTCCTTTTTTACTATTGCGGGGTTAATTAGAGTGATGAGTTCTTGTTCTGGCACCTCTATGACTGCTACGCGGAGCAATACTCCTACCTGCGTGGCAGCGAGGCCGGCTCTGTTTGGGTCAGCGCGTAACGTATCAATCATGTCATCGATTAACTTCTGAATGGAGTCATCGATTTTGGTTACTCGTTTGGCCTTTTGCCGCAACACAGGGTCGGGCAAGGTGCGAATCTCTAAAACTGCCATGCTTCCTCTGAAAATGCGCCTGGATTTTTATCCCATACGGATTATATCACTGCTTGCTGACTAAAATCACCTTAAATATTCGAGATTGATTCGTAACGTCTCTCTGTCATGCAAGCCTTTTTGCCTCTATCATTCTGAGCATAGTGGCTGTGTTGGGGGATACAGGGGAAAACAATTGACCTTGGTCGGGGCTGCGATGTAAAATCAGTCTGAAAGTAATCTATGAAAGGGGAGACAAATGGCAAATCAAGACGCTGTTCGACTGGATATTGAAGATAGTATTGCCACAGTGCTGCTGAACCGACCGGAGGCATTGAATGCTTTTAACAAGGAGGTCTTATTAGGGCTTCAACAAACAGCACAGGCTATCAAGGAGAACCCTGAGGTCAGGGTTATTATCATGACCGGTGCCGGTGATAGGGCATTTAGCGCCGGGCTGGACTTGAAGATGGTGGCCTCCGGGAGCGGCCCCACGGAAATTGTTCCCAGTTACCGGCAGGGCTATGATTCCCTGTACAACTTGAAGATGATATTTACCATGTACGAAGAGCTGGCCGCACCGGTTATCGCTGCCATAAACGGGTACTGTTTAGGAGCAGCCCTGGAACTCATTCTTTGCTGCGATATACGCCTGGCTTGTGATACTGCCGTATTCGGGCTTCCTGAGATTCAGTTGGGGGTTATCCCTGACCTGGGAAGCACGCAGCGGTTACCCCGGATAGTGGGAACTGGCATTGCTAAGGAACTGATTCTTACCGGACGGAGAATCGACGCTGCCGAAGCGCTCCGGGTTAGGCTGGTAGATCATGTATATCCCAAAGACCAGCTAATGGTTGAAGCCAAGAAGCTGGCCGAAGAAATAGCCAAAATCAATCCTCGCCTTATTCAGGGTGCCAAAAGAGCGACTACTCTTGCTCTGTCGACCCCACTTGATATAGGGCTTCGCATGGAGACCGACATATGTCTTGGCTCAGGTAGTGGTGCCGAAATGGGTGAAGCCGCCCAACAGTTTACCAGGAAAGAGGCTGACCCGCCCACATAACATCTGATTGCCTGCCGCCTCAGCCAGACGGTCAGCAGTACTGTGCATCGTTAAGAATGGTCGTTGATTGCCCTCCACCAAAAAGAGGTTTTTAGACAGCGTGCATCCCATATTCAGCGAAGTTGTCCTCAGAATTAGCCAGTAGTATAGATTTAGTTAAGGCAAAGGAGCGGATAAGGTTGCCGGAAACTTTGCATAGATGTGCGTGCTCTCCTTGCAAGCAGAGCGGTTGATTCAGGCATGGCTAATCGCTATACTAAGGTAAACACTGATGAGTTATACCCTCACTGTCGAGAGTCTTGACAGCGTTACTTCTTCCTGGGACAAGTTGCGTCACTGTTTAAAGTGGGGCTCCATTTTCGTTTTACCTGCCTGGCTGAAGGTCTGGTGGGAAGCATTTGGCAAGGGGGCTGAATTGTATGTACGAACGCTGCGGCAGGGTGAGAAAATCATCGGCTTTGCCCCACTTCTAGTGAATAAGGAAACGGCTTCTTTTATCGGGAGCGCCGACGTCTGCGACTATTTGGATTTCGTTATTACCCTGGGAAGAGAGAGGGATTTCTTCAAGGTACTGCTTGATGATTTGAGAGAGAGGGGTATAAAGAAGCTGGACCTGAGACCTTTGCGGCCCGATTCTACCGTGCTCACTCAACTCGTAAGTATCGCCCAGAACCGAGGGTATGAGGTTACCTGCCGTTCTGAGGATGTTTCTCTGGAACTAGATTTACCTACTACCTGGAATGAATACCTGGCAATATTGAAGAAAAAGCAGCGCCACGAAGTTAGGCGGAAGTTAAGGCGGTTATGGGAGGCTGGCAATGTAGAACATCGCTGTGTTGAGGCCGGTCGGGAGGTTGAAGATTATCTGGATATTTTTTTGAAGCTCTTTTCATTGAGCAAGGATGAGAAAGCCAGCTTCATGAATCACAAGAGAGAATCGTTTTTCAGGTCACTGGCTAAGGCCATGGCTGAGATTGGGCTATTGAGGCTAGGTATTCTACAGCTGGACAAGGTACCGGCGGCGATGACTATAGGTTTTGACTACGATGGCTCGCACTACCTCTATAATAGTGCCTATGACCCTCAATTCAACTATTTAAGCGTGGGACTGCTTTGTAAAGTCCTTTGCCTCAAGGAGAGCATCGAGAAGGGCAGAAAGAAATGGAACTTTTTGAAAGGTGGAGAACCGTACAAATATCAACTCGGCGGCCAGGAAGTACTCCTCTACAGCTGCCAGATAACTATCACCTAACAACAATAAAGAAGAGCACACTCTGATGTCGGTTAGTCAACTGAGAGTAGCTATGCTCAGTGCCCATAGCTGCCCTGTGGGAAAACTAGGGACAAAAGACACCGGTGGTATGAGTGTCTATATCCGGGAGCTTGCTCGCGAATTGGGCAAGCAGGGACATTTAGTGGATGTCTATACTCGTGTTCATGACCCCAAAGACCGCCAAACCTATGAACTCGGTCAGAATGCACGGCTTATTCACCTCAGGGCAGGGAAAGACGAGGAGATACATAAGTTGGCCGTGTATTCCCATCTTCCTGACTTTGTCTGCAACCTGGAGCGTTTCAGGAAGCATAACAACCGCCAGTACGATTTAATATTTAGCCATTACTGGCTTTCCGCGCTGGCAGGGGCATATTTACAGCAATGGTGGCATGTTCCTCATATCACTATGTTCCATACATTAGGTGCAGTTAAGAATGCAATTAAGGAAGGAGCTTATTTGGCACTTGGCGAGGCTGAGCCCGAACTTCGTATTGAGACAGAAAGGGGCTTGGTTCAAAAGTGCCATCACATTATCGCTCCAACAGAGAGGGAAAAGGAAGAGCTTATTCGGCACTATGGCGCATCGTCGGAGAAAATCAGTGTGGTGCCCTGTGGGGTAAATCTGGAGCAGTTCAAAGCCTTAGACAAAACACAGGCCAGGCAGTATCTGAGCTTTGGTAACGATAAGATTATTCTGTTTGTGGGCAGAATTGACCCCTTAAAGGGTATAGATAAATTGATAAAGGCTTTACCCTATCTACGGAATATTCAAGGATTAAGGCTGGTGGTAATCGGTGGTGGTGAACATAGCCAGCGTGAAATAGAACAACTACGGAAACTAGCCTGTGACCTCAAAATACAGAATTCAGTTAATTTTCTGGGTTTGGTAAAGCATGCTCAGCTACCTTATTTTTACAGCGCGGCTGACGCTTGTGTGGTTCCTTCTTATTACGAAAGCTTTGGGTTAGTAACTCTGGAATCCCTGGCTTGCGGCACACCGGTAGTGGCTACTGATGTAGGTAACCATAAAAACGTTATTCGACAGGGAGAGACAGGGTATGTGGTAATAGACAATACTCCCCGTCACCTTGCTGATAAAATAGCCTTGCTTCTTTCCCGGCCAAGCACAGATACAAAGTCTGCCCAGTTAATTCGGGCAACTGTAAGCAAATTTAGCTGGTCGAATGTTGCTGAAGCGATTGTCAGGGATTGCCAACTGGTATTGGCTAACTACCTTGCCCCTGTGTCCTAATTTATGACCTTTTCATACCAAAAAGTGTTGGCCTGAACCTCAAAACCAAGGGATTGGTAAAGAGCACAAGCTGCTTTGTTCTCGCTGTCCACGGTCAACTCGGCAACCTGCAAACCTTTGCTTTTCAGGTGGGCTAACCCAGCCAGCACTAATTTTTTACCTGTTCCCTTACCTCTGTAATCTGGGCCAACTCCGAGCATAAGGATTCGCCCCTTTCTTATACTGGGAACTCCTTCCTCACAGCTTATTCCGGTCCAGCAATAGCCGATGGCCTTATCTCCCTCGTAGATTAGAACTATGTCCTCCAGGGAACAGGTATTTAAATTAGTACGAAAGGCTATTTCCTCTACAGTATTGGGGTTGTATCCCCAGGTGCCAGCAAAGGCACGATTCTGAAGCTGAGTGAGCTTGCCTTCTTCACCGTGCTGTAGATAGCGGCAGCTTAGAGCCACTCGGTCCATATCTAATTCGCCAACATCAGCAATGTCTAATCCCAATTCAAGAAACCGTCGGATAAGGCTGAAGCCCAGCCTGGATAGCACCCTTATCGCAATCACGTTATCCTCCCTTATATTTACATGGGCTACTTTGGCTCCTAATTCTTTGGCACGGTTTGTAGCATAACTGAGGAGTTTTGTCGCCAGCCCCCTTCTACGATGCTCAGGGTGTACCCAGCAGTCGAGAACCACCCGCCCAATGGTCAGCTCCGGTTTAACATCCATATAGCCGACGATATCCTCACTCCACAGGATAAACAGGTCTTGCTCAGGGGAATAGTTTGGCTGCTCTAATCGTTCAGCAACGAACTGCGGTGAAACACAACGTCCGGTCGGCTCCAGTTTTTCAGCTTCAGCATACAGTAAGACGTACTTATTGAAATCCGCCGGTTGATAATTTCTAATATTATGGAGGGAATTGCTCATTGCCTTTGTTGGCATTCCCAATCTCAATTGTATCAGCTTGAGAAATCTTATACAATTACTGTCATGTGTCACGATTCCAGGAGGCTCAAGTATAATGACTAAGCCAGTTCATGTCATGGTGGTTACACCTCATCCCGACGATGCCGAATTTGGTGTTGCCGGGACTGTGGCTCGTTGGACAAGTGAAGGAAAGGATGTTATCTACGTGGTATGCACCAATGGCGATAAGGGCACCAGCGACCCCAATATGAAGCCGGATGAACTAGTCAGAATCAGAGAGCAGGAACAGCTAGCGGCAGCCAAGCTATTAGGAGTGAGTGAGGTCATCTTCCTGCGCCATCCAGACCAGACCTTGGAAGATACACCTGAATTCAGAAAGGAGATTGTACGCCTGATAAGGATGTACAAACCAGAGACGGTGGTAACTGCTGACCTATACCGGCGTCGTATTTGGCATCGCGACCACCGAATCACCAGCCAGGTTACACTTGATGCTGTTTTCCCCTACGCCAGGGATTTTCTTTCATATCCTGATTTACTGGAGGAAGGGCTTCAGCCTCATAAAGTTAAAGAGGTATTACTCTGGGGTGCTGAGGAGCCTAATTACCGCACTAATATTACCAATACCTTTGACACTAAAATTGCCGCCCTGCTCTGCCATAAGAGCCAGATAAGCAACATCCCCTCCACGGGATGGGAAGAATGGCTAAGGGAGCGACATACAATGCTCGCCCAAGGGGAAGATTACGAACTAGCTGAAGCTTTCTACCGGGTAGAGCTACTGTGATAATCAACTTCTTAATTTTCGTAGGGGCGATGCTCTAGCCTCGCCCTGCGGGTCTAAAGACCCGCAGCTACGTTGAAAGCCAGAGCACATCGCCGCACAGGTGGGGATCATGAGGTCGAGCGGCAAAGACGGCAAACTCGTCTTTCTCCCTCTTTAACACGGTGGAATCCCCATGGCCAGGGTATATCTGAATATCGTCCGGCAATACAAAGATTTTCCCGGTTACAGACTTGATTATCTGCTTAAAATCATCTGGAGAGCTTGTCTTACCCGGTCCCCCAGGGAAAATGGTATCTCCCGATAGCAGGTATCGACCGGTCCTGAAGCATAAACTACCTGGGGTGTGCCCTGGTGTATGAAGCACCGTAAACTTAAGCCTTCCCAACCAAACCGTGTCACCATCACTCAATAATATCTCTGGTGGCGATGTCAGGTTCCCTGTGTCTGAACCGTGGGCAGCCAGAGGAACTTTCAGCTCAGCTCGTAATTGGGCAAGGGCACCGAGATGGTCCATGTGGTTATGAGTCAACAATATGTATTTGGGCGTGGTGTTTTTCAATTTATCTATGATGATGTTCGCCTCTGCGGGAGCATCTATTAGCGCACTATCTCGCGTTTCTCGACAGGTTACAATATAGGCGTTAGTCCCGAAGGGACCCAGCTCAAGCTTTTCGATCTGGATAGCATCGTCTTCGGCTACGATTGTCATAGTTCACCATTCCCTGGTTTGGCTATATATTGTCAATTATACCATGAGGTGAGAAGGATTGAGCATCAGGAGGCAGTAAAGTTTTATTGACGGGGAGTAGAAAGCAAAGTAAAATTCTATGGTAATGTACAACAAGGCTGTGCTCGATAATGGCTTGAGAGTTATCACCAGTACTATGCCCAATAGCCGCTCAGTATGCCTTGTTATCCTCGTGGGTGCTGGCTCCTGCTACGAAAATAAAGAAGAGGCGGGCATCTCCCACTTCGCCGAGCATTTATTCTTCAAAGGCACACAGCGGCGACCAACGTCTAAGGAGATAACTCAAGATATTGAAGGCGTTGGTGGCATAATCAATGGTGGCACAGACAAGGAAATAACTATCTTCTGGTGTAAGGTTGCTAGCTCTCACTTTCCCATCGCTCTAGACGTGCTATCTGACCTGTTGCTCAATTCTCGCTTTGATAACAAAGAGATAGAGCAAGAGCGTCGGATTATCAGCGAGGAAATCAATATGAACATGGACCTTCCCCAGCAGAGGGTAAACATGCTCATAGACGAGCTGTTATGGCCAGAGCAGCCTCTGGGACGCGAGGTCATTGGATATAAAGAAACTGTATCTTCAATAACAAGGAAGCAACTGTTAAACCACGTTGCTCGCAGATATATGCCCAATAACACCGTGCTCAGCATTGCTGGCAACATACAGCATGAAGAGGCGCTGGCTCAAATCAAGTTCATGTTCGACAAATGGGCTGCCGGGGAACTACTGACTGGCTATATAACTAATGACAAGCAAACAGAGGCCAGGTTGCGTATCGAGCCCAAAGATATCGAGCAAGCGCATCTTTGCCTCGCTGTTCACGGATTTTCTCACTCCCACCCACAACGTTTTATCCTTGACTTGCTTAATACAGTGCTGGGCGGTGGCATGAGCAGCCGCCTATTTACGGAGATACGAGAACATAGGGGGCTAGCCTATGATATTCACAGTTATACTGAGCACTTTCTCAACTCGGGGTCATTTGGTATTTATGCTGGCGTTGACCCCGAGAAGGTGGATATTGCCGTTGCTGCTATCCTCAAAGAGGTATCCAAGATTAAACAGAAAATTACGGCAAGCGAGCTTACCAGGGCTAAAGAATTGTCAAAAGGAAGATTATATTTGCGGTTTGAGGATAGCCAAAATGTAGCGTTATGGTATGGTGGTCAGGAAATATTAACGCAGCAAATCCTGGACATAGACGATGTTATTTCTATTGTGGATGCCATTACCATAGATGAGCTAAAAGAAGTGGCCGAGGAGATTATAACCGATAGTGGGCTTAATTTAGCTGTAATAGGACCGATTAAGGAAGAAGAGTCTTATCGTGATAGTCTTATCAAAGCCTTTAAGGCAATTGCTTAAGATCTAATATGAAGCAGGAAGAACCGCCTCATGGCGGTTCTTCCTGCTTCTGGTGAATTTAGTTGAATTCCAGCCATAGAGGCTACATCATGCCCTCGTATCCTCCTCCTCCTGGCATCGCCGGCATCTTTTCCTTCTCAGGAATGTCAGTTACCAAGCACTCCGTAGTCAGAATCATAGTGGCAATGCTCGCACCATTCTGTAGAGCGCTCCTGGTGACCTTGAGAGGGTCGACAATGCCCCTTTCTACCATATTTACACCCAGTTCATCTTTGAAGGCGTCATAGCCTATGCCAGGCTTGCTTTCCTTTATGGCATTTATCACCACTGAGCCCTCCCGGCCACTATTTTCAGCGATGCACCTCAGAGGTTCTTCCAGGGCTCGTTTCAAGATATTCAGCCCAGTAGCCTCATCGCCCTTGAATTTTAGCTTCTTCAAAGCCGGCAAGGCATTGAGGAGGGCAACACCACCACCAGGCAGGATCCCTTCTTCCACAGCAGCTCGAGTAGCTGACAAGGCATCCTCTACACGGTGTTTTTTCTCTTTAAGCTCTGTTTCCGTAGCCCCACCTACTTTAATCACTGCCACGCCGCCCGCTAATTTAGCCAGTCTTTCCTGTAATTTCTCCTTATCATAATCCGAGGTACTTATATCAATCTCGGACCTGATTTGCTTAATTCGGGCCTCAATATCTTTGGACTCGCCCTTGCCTTCAACAATGGTGGTGTTATCTTTATCAGTAATCACCCTTCTGGCTCGCCCCAAATCCTCCACGGTCACCGAATCTAATTTCCTGCCAATTTCTTCAGATATAACAGTGCCTCCGGTAAGAACGGCTATATCCTGAAGCATAGCTTTTCTCCTGTCGCCAAAGCCAGGTGCTTTAACCGCCAAGGGAGATAAAGTACCCCTCAGCTTATTAACCACTAACGTAGCCAGGGATTCGCCTTCGACATCTTCAGCGATAATGACCAGATTCTTGGATATTTGAACAATCTTTTCCAGAGCCGGCAATATTTCGTTTATGGCGGAAATCTTCTTATCAGTGATGAGGATGCAGGGGTCTTCTAGCTCTGCCCTCATTTGTTCGGCGTTGGTGATGAAATAAGGGCTGATGTAGCCGCGGTCGAACTTCATCCCTTCAACATATTCAGTCTCGAATTTCAGCCCTTTGCCTTCTTCGACAGTGATAACACCATCTTTGCCCACCTTTTCCATAACATCAGCAATCAAATCGCCAATTTCTCGGTCAATAGCTGATATAGCGGCTACCTGAGCTACCTGCTCTTTACCAGCCACCGGTATAGACATTTTCTTGAGCTCATCAACTAAAGCCTCTACCCCTTTATCAATCCCACGCTTTAGAGCCATGGAATCAGTTCCAGCAGCGACATTCTTGAAGCCCTCACTAATAATAGCCTGGGCTATAATAGTGGATGTACTGGTGCCATCGCCACATTGGTCATTGGTCTTGGTGGCTGCCTGCTTTACTAGCTGCACCCCCATATTCTCAAAGGGGTCAGGTAAGTCTATTTCTTTGGCTATAGAAACGCCGTCGTTGAGAACTGAAGGAGCGCCCCATTTTTTATCCAGTGCTACAGGCCGCCCGCGTGGTCCCAGAGTCACCCTGATAGCATCTGTTAGCGTATCTACGCCGTTCTTTAATGATTTCCTTGCTTCCTCGCCGAAAATAATTTGTTTTGCCATTCGCTTACCTCCTTTTCTTAACTCTTCTTGGCCAGAATATCGCCCTCACGCATGATAACCAGCTCTTCATCATCTAGCTTAAACTCGGTGCCAGCGTATTTGGAATAAATGACCTTGTCTCCCTTCTTCACCTCCATGGCAATACGGTTGCCCTCTTCAGTCAACCTGCCCGGACCGACAGCAATAATTTTCCCCTCCTGGGGCTTCTCTTTGGCTGTATCTGGTAAAACTATCCCTCCTTTGCTTACATCTTCCTTGGCTGTGGGTTTTATCACTACCCTGTCTCCCAAAGGTTCAATTTTAGCCATGTTCCCTCCTTTCCTAGATTTACTTTAGCACTCTATCCTTGAGATTGCTAACTTTCTATTATATCAGGAAAACCCAAAAATGCAAGAGGTTTTTACTAAAATTTGGCCAATTTTTCTTGAATTATTACACTAAACCGTGTATAATTTTGAGAGATGGAGCGAGGAAAAAAGAAAAAAAGACAATGGAGTAAAGAAGAGATCAAGGCGCTGAGGCAACACCTGAACTTAACTCAAGTGAAGCTAGCCGAGGAATTAGGCACGCGGCAACAAACGATCAGTGAATGGGAAAAGGGGATGTATCGACCTCGCGGGGCATCGGCTACCTTGCTCAGCATAGTTGCTGAGCGTAGTGGCTTTACTTACAGAGCCGAAGAGAAGCACGATGAATCAAATTAAGGTCGGCTGCTGCGGTTTTCCAAGGGCAAGAGGAAATATTGTGAGCAATGCTCTAAGGTTTAAACAATTGATATAAAGCGACGAGTAATTTTTTTACGCCATGATTACACGTAATCGGATAAAATTCTCGGAAAAACAAGCAGCTCTAATATGGCAACAAGTGGTGGGAAAGGAGCTGACCTCCTCGGAAGACACGCTAGTCAGTGTAATCTATCCCGGAAGGATTAATGGTGATAACGGCCCCGATTTTCGGGATGCAGTTATTGTAAATAACTCTCATTTGACGAAAGGGGACATAGAGGTTCACGTTAAATCCAGCGATTGGTATAGCCATGAGCATCATACTGATGCTGAATATAATAATGTCATCCTTCATGTTGTGATGTGGCATGATTGTAATTCAGCTACCTTACTACAAAGCGGCAAGCCAGTCCCTATGCTATGTCTGGCGAAGGCATTGCGGCACCAAGCCTACTTACTGCCTTACCTGCTCCCTTGCTTCCAGACACTGGACCACATGGACAGGCAAGCTTTAAGAAAGTTATTGAACACTGCCGGTGAAGAAAGGTTTAAGCAGAAGGCGATGCATTTTCAAGCCGAGTTGAAACAAGAAGAGGCGGGGCAGGTGCTTTTCCGGGGCATTATGAAGGCTCTGGGTTATGCTAAAAACACAAAGCCCTTTGAAGACCTTGCTGACAGAATGCCCCTCAATTCCATCGAATCCAGAGAGGGCGTGGCCCTAAAGCAAGCCTTGTTGTTAGGCACAGCCGGGCTATTACCTTCTCAAAGATGGCAAGGAAAATTTGCCAAGGAAAAAGAAGCCCAGGAATTGGAGCAAATATGGCAGTCGGCGGGTAAAAAAGTTAAAACCATGAAGGAAGGTGATTGGAATTTCTCGCACATATACCCCAACAATTCTCCAGTGCGACGCATTGTCGCCCAGAGCTACCTTCTTGAGCGTTATTCCGAAGGAAAACTGTTAACAGGGATATTGCAGCTGGTGAAGGAAGCACCTCTGCCCGGTGGGCACCGCGTGCTGGAAAACGGTTTGACCGTTGCTGGCGATGGCTACTGGCGGGACCATTTCGATTTTGATGCCAGAAGCAAAACAAAGATATCGGCTCTTCTGGGGAGTAGCAAAGCGGGGGAAATTGCAGTAAACGTGGTATTGCCTTTTGCTTTCTCCTGGGGAGAATTAGCTAATGAGGCGAAGCTAACAGAGAACGCTATAGAGCTTTACCGTAATTATCCCAGATTGGCTGAGAATTGCATAACACAGCATATGAAGAAGCAGCTTGGCTTCGAAGAACCCTTTGATTTGGCTGCCTGTCATCAGCAAGGGCTCATTCATGTCTTCAAGAACTACTGCCGAGAGGGCAGATGCCCACAGTGCCCGCTGGCTGGTTGAGGAATACTGAGGCGTAAGCTCAAAAATCGTCGACCCAGCCAATAACCCCCGAACCTGCATTCACACAGGTGAGGGCAAAATCTTCATCGGAAACCAGGTCTGACTCTGGAATGTCACTAAGGACGGCTACGGATTTTTGCCCCTTTATTATCGCCTCCTCGATTGCCGTTTTAAGAGTCACGAACTCGTCCTGGAGGCGTTTTACTTCCATCTCCAATTTCCTACTCCCTTGGTTGGTTATCATCGCCAGCATCAAAATCTTAATAAAAGTTCTATAGCCTGTCTATGACCCAAAAGTTCTACACCTGGGCATCAAATTTTTCTGGCTATAGCCCAAAAGTACTAAGGAGAGGGGGGTTTTCGCTGTTTCTTAAGTAGAACGAACTTAGTTGAAGATGGTCAAAAATAGCTAATTAGGGCTAATGTAAAATTTCAACCTGGAGCTTGTTTTGATAAGTAAGTCACAACCTAGCGTTTGTGACTCCTAACTGAATGGCATGTTCTAGTCGCCCCACAAAAGAAGTATTGACTATTTCTTGCGTAGTAGTATAATAGTTTTCATAGGAAATAGTAATTTTAGATCAACATAAATATGGTGGTCGAGTATGCACGTCAAGAAGTTGTGGTAGTCCGCATAATACTCAGTGGGGCATATGTAGACGTGTGAACTGGGCTCTGTGCTCCTGCTGGTGGGCCACCAATGTTAGTACAAAGTATGGCTAAGTGAAGGTATATGATGGCCAAATCACATAGAAAAGCGCAAGATAAGGGTTCGGGACCAGGCAGAAATGTAATTGACCGGCAAGTGGATCCCAATGAGGCGGCGACCGAATCGCTGACGTCAAAACGGAAGCGCAGGCGAGTGGGAAGGGCAGTTTTTGACAGTGAGGAACGCTACCGTCTAATAGCTGAGCGCGCCGCAGATGCCATGTGGACCGTGGATATGAACATGCGGCCCACATACATCAGTCCCTCTATAACGCACCTGCTGGGCTATAGTGTTCAGGAAGCAATGGCCAAGCCCATGCAAGAAATCTTCACTACTGTTTCATTCAAGCTTACAACGGAGCTTCTGAAAGAGGAGCTCGGCAGAGAAAACAGGGCGCAGAAGGACCCCGCTCGGTCGCGGACGTTAGAGCTAGAATTGATTCGTAAGGATAGCTCGTTAGTTCCAGTCGAGGTCAAGTATACCTTCCTGCGTGACGCACAAGGACGACCTGTCGAGGTTCTCGCGATAGCTCGCGATATCAGCGAACGAAAACAGGCGCAGGAAGAAGCCAAGCAGAACACTGAGAGGCTAATAAGAGCCATGGAGCACGCCATACAGGCCATGACCATCGTAGTCGAGATGAGGGACCCTCATACCGCAGGTCATCAACAACGGGCAACTCAGCTTGCCTGTGCCATAGCGAAGGAGGTGGGCCTTTCTAAAGAACAGATTGGTGGGCTCCGCCTAGCTGGGCTCATTCATGATATTGGCAAAGTCCGTGTACCTGCTGAAATCCTCATGAATCCCGATGGGTTATCTGAACCCGAATTTATGATGATTAAAGCACACCCACGACTCGGCTACGAAATATTAAAGACCATCGACTTTCCGTGGCCAGTTGCCCAGATTGTGCTTCAACACCACGAAAGGATGGATGGTTCTGGATATCCCTCAGGCCTATCAGGCGAAGACATCATCATGGAGGCGAGGATATTGGCCGTAGCTGATGTTGTCGATGCTATGGCTTCTCACCGGCCTTACCGGGCAGCTCTAGGCATAGACAAGGCGTTAGAGGAAATATCACAAAACAGGGGTGTGCTGTATGACTCCAAGGCGGTGGACGCGTGTTTGACGCTCTTTAGAGACAAGAAGTTTGAGTTTGAGCCACATACAAAGGTAGGAACTTCGCTTGACAAAATCTACCACGGTGCACTACACTCATGACCCAGATTTTTCAATCTCGTCAGCAGGTTGAGGCAAGCTTGTGAGTATTGAACGAATTATAGACTGGCAGCGGGATGCGTATAGACAAATTATCAACAAGCAACTTTCGGAGATTATTAACCTCATCATACATTTGCCTGTTTTGTTACTTCAAATTTATGGGTAGCATTCCGATGATCTCATAACAAAGGCTAATAGGTTAACCAAGACTGAGACTGGGCACTACATCCAGGTCGTAGTCACTTATCTTGCCATCCTGAAAATGATAATAGCCACAGGCAGCCACCATAGCAGCATTATCAGTACATAAGTGAGGAGGGGGAATAAAAACCGGGACTGGCGAGTTGGCAAGGAAATGCTGGGTTAATGTCTTATTGGCTGCCACTCCACCGCTAAGTAAAATTTGCTCCACCTTCAATTGCCTGGCGGCCTCAATTGTCTTGGCGACCAAAACATCAACGACAGCTAACTGGAAGCTTGCTGCGACATCAGCCACTGAGACCTCTCCCTTGTGAACAAGATGCCACAAGGCTGTTTTCAAGCCACTGAAGCTGAAATCATGGCTTTCCTTGAGCCAGGCTCGGGGGAGAGGTAAGCAAGGGATTCCAGAGCGGGCTGCCTGTTCAATAGCCGGACCCCCAGGGTAGCCCAAGCCCAAGAGTCTAGCGGCTTTGTCAAAGGCTTCGCCGGCAGCATCATCCCGGGTCCGCCCTAACTTTTCAAATTGCCCATGTCCCTTCATCAATACTAAATCGCTGTGTCCACCGGAAACAACGAGACAGAGGCAGGGGAATTTCACTTTACTCTTTTCGCCAGCTGGGGAAGAATCCAGCCAATTAGCATAGATATGTGCCTCAAGATGGTTAACCCCAGTAATAGGTAATTTTTTAGCCAAGGCAATTGCCTTGGCTACGTTAACGCCGACCAACAGCGACCCGGCCAGCCCCGGGCCAAAAGTCACAGCAATACCGTTGATATCTTGCCAGGAGACTTCGGTCATTGCCTGGCTGATAACCGGGATAATGGTGAGGAGATGCTGCCTTGAGGCGATTTCGGGGACTATGCCGCCATAACGGGCATGAATATCTATCTGTGAAGCTACAACATCAGAGATAATCCTGCTGCCGTTCTCCACTACGGCAGCAGCAGTTTCATCACAAGAGGTTTCAATACCCAGGATTTTCATTTTCGTTCTAATGAACTGCTGCCACTATCGTGACATAATCCTGAACAATATCTTAGCTTGGCGCTGCAATACTCCCAGAATCCAGGGAGGAGCTTCCCTGCTTACAATGGTAAGTCGCCCTTTGCCTCTCTCGTTGGCTACCAATATTTAGCAGAGTTCACAGCCATAAAAATGTTATATATTCGCCTCTCCTGCCTTCTTAACAGCATATTGTACTAGAGGTGGCGAAAGGAGTCCAAAAACTACTGTTGTGATCGTCGTAAGTGTGATTATTGTGCCTCCGAGCTCATACTCCGACAATGCTTGAGCTGCCAGGAAAGCAAGACCCATGGCAACACCTGCTTGAGGTAACATGGCGAGGCCAAGGTACTTCTTAATTTTTGGCTCAGATTTGGATAAGATGCCTCCTAAGCTACACCCTGTTATCTTGCCAATACTTCTGCCAACGCAATACATAATTACAAGCGGCAACATGAGATAAAAAAGTGAGAAGTCCATCTGCATACCAATAGCGGCGAAAAACAAAACAAATATCGGCGTCATGATATTATCTATCAATTCGCTTGAGCGAGTGCCGATTTGGACATTAAGGTTAATTACTGCGGCCCCTAAAGCCATACACGTGAGAATTGCCGAAACTCCAATCGTCTCCGCAAGACCCCAACACAGCATAGCAGCCGCAATAGAAATAATAAAAATGTTGTCGGAAGAGAGATGTATTTTCTTCGCGAGGTAAGAAATAGCGATTCCAATTACTCCGCCAAGTCCAAGGCCACCAAAAATCTCCCATAATGGGTGAGTAAAGGCAGATGAAATGCCTGCTTCTCCGCCCAACAACATCTTCGCCAACATAATCCCTACCGAATAAATAATTATTACAAGTGCGTCATCCAGTCCCACAAGAGCAACAGTGACATCTGTAAGTGTTCCTTTTGTCCTTAAGTCTCTTAAAACTGCTATTGTTCCTGCCGGATCGGTTGCACCGGCGAGCGAACCCAAAATTATGGAAAGTGGTAGATCCCTCGTTAATAAATATACAAAACCCCATGTTGCGATAAATGTGATAACAACCTGCACAATCAGTATAATAATTAGCTGCTTACCCATTCTTTTTAGAAAAGCGAAGGAAAAGCTCAATCCCACTATGTATGCAATAAGAGCAAGCGTGATTCCGGTGATAATGACATTGAATTGTTCGGGCGGTCTGAAATTTAAAACCTGTCCTATGATAATACCCGCGAGAATATAGGCTAGAATTTCTGTTAAGCGTAGCCTGCGTAGTATCCTGCCGAGTATAAATCCAAGTATGAGAATTAAAGCTACAAGGACATAGATATTCATAAGGTATTCAGGAACTTATCTCTGAGATTTCTTGCCAGGAGCTGTATTGTTAATTCTCCCAGGAGTCTTTTATTTTCATCAACAACTGCCAATCTGCGGATATTGAAGGAGGAAAACTTCTTCAAGACGTCAGCTACAGTTTCCTCCGGCGAGCATACAACAGGATTATGTGTCATGATATCCTGGACTACACTTTCTTTATGCAATATATGAGCCCTGGGAATTCCGAACATCTTTTCCTTTCTTTGCCCGGGAGGAATAATGGAACGCAGCATATCGTGTTCCGTTACTACCCCCACCACTTTCATTTCCTCAGTATTGTTAACCACCCATGCGTGTGCTCTAAGGGAAAGCTTGCTAAGAAACTCCACCCAACTCGCGTTCTCTTCCATAAATGGGGTGTCACGATCAGGTATCATTATCTCTTTTACTTTTGTCTTGTAAAATTCTTCCATCATGGTCTGTTAATGTAAATAGAGTATTTAAAGTAAGCTAAAGTTCCATTTTAGCCACCTAAGCCAATGATAATACTAAGTATAACTCCAGTGACGAATATACGAGCACATAAATATATTAGCAGAGAAATTAATTTGCTGCCAAGAGAATTCTTGCACTTCATATAGTAGGCCTTGATAGCCTTGGATAAGAAATACAAAAGAAAAAGGCTAGTTGTCTTGATTTGGCTAGAAACTTGCAGTAAAGCTTTGTCATATGCTTATGTTAGTATTCTAATAGAGAAAGAAAGCTTAGGCAAGCATAACGGCTTGCCTGGCTTTGTTCAGTATGTTAGCGTAGCTTCGTATTTTGAGCGTTTTGAGAATGACTTCTATTATTCTCGCCGGTGGCAAAAGTTCGAGGCTTGGTCGGAACAAGGCTCTTCAGGTTATTGAGGGTAAGAGTCTTATCCAGTGGGTGATTGACCGCCTTGCTATCCTCAGCACAGAAATCATCATAGCGACTGCTCATGGCAAAGCAATTCCCTGCTCCTCGGCTGTAGAGATAAAAACTGTAGCCGATATTTATCATGGAAAGGGTCCGCTGGTGGGCATTTACTCAGGTTTAATAGCTTCATCTAGTTCGCGGGCCATTGTTGTTGGCTGTGATACACCGTTTCTGAGCGTTGGCTTGCTTGAATATATGACTCAACTTTGCTCCACATTTGATGTTGTTGTTCCTAGGATAGGGAAGAAAGTAGAGCCCCTTTGCGCGGTGTATTCCAAGAATTGTTTAGTCCCCATGCAAGGGTTGCTGGAGCAAAATGAACTACGGATTAGCGCACTTTTTAGCACGGTCAGGGTGAGATATATCGAAGAGGCCGAGATAAACAGCTTTGACCCGGAGCACTTAAGCTTTTTCAATATAAATAGCCAGGACAATCTGGAGAAGGCAAGAAAGCTGGCAGCCAGAAAGGGATGACTGCCCAGGTAGAAGTCGAAGTACTACCTTGCCACCACATCCCCCACTTGAACCTAGCTCAATTAAGCGTTCAACAGTTTTCCCTGTTGTAAGCCTGACATAGCCCTGCCATTTCTCCTGAGACAATAAGATAACTAGAAGTTATTTATGAGCCTGGACACTGGCTGCTTCAGCCTGATGGGTAACTTCGGCTAGCTCATAAGCGTCTTCCCTCAAGGGACTGGGGCCGAGCTTCTTAATTTCTGAAGTAAAATCAGTGACAACCTGAGCAAATCTCTGCCCCTCGGCAGCGGAAACCCACTCCAGCCGTAGTCTCTCTGGCTCGATTCCGAACTGCGGTAAGAGCTTTCTTACAAGCAGAACTCTCCTCAATGTCTTGTGGTTTCCTTCCATGTAGTGACAATCCCCCGGGTGACATCCTCCTATAAATACACCATCAGCCCCCAGGTGAAAGGCTTCCAGAATATACAAGGGAGCTATCGCCCCAGAACACATTATCCTTATCATTCTTAGATTTGGCGGGTATTGAATTCGGCTTATCCCGGCAAGATCAGCACCAGCATAGGCACACCAATTGCAGCAGAAGCCAATGATCTTGGGTTCAAAGTTCTCCATGTTTATACTCTCACTAAGGCGGCGCTAATCATTGCTGAGATTTCCTCCCTTGTGAATCCTCGCTGCTGAGCAGCGCCGGAGGGACAAGCTGCACAACAGGTGCCACAGCCCTTGCACAGAGCTTCGTTCACAACACTCACTTTTCTCTCTCGATCCACAGCTATTGCCCCGTAGGGACAAAGCACTTCACAGATTCCACAACCGCTACATATTGCCTCGTTCACGGAAGCGACGATTCCTTCGCCAATTATGGCATCCTTAACCAATATGGTAGTAGCACGAGAGGCAGCAGCTTTCGCCTGGGCAATGCTTTCCTCAAGAGATTTCGGCGCGTGAGCAAGTCCGCAGACAAAGACCCCGTCTGTGGCAAAGTCTACAGGACGAAGTTTTACATGGGCTTCCAGGAAGAAGCCGTCTTCATTCACGGGCACTTTGTATAGCATTGCAAGCTCCCTCACATCTGGTGAAGAGACCGTCGCTACACTTAAGGCAAGGATGTCAGCATCAATAGCTACCTCATCGCCAAGCACTTTGTCCTTAACCTCAACCCTGAGCAGAAGCCGACCATCCTTTCTCTCCTGTCTTACCCGAGGTTTATCTGCCAAATCGTAATTCAGAAAGATAATCCCTTTCCGCCTTGCTTCTTGATAATACTCCTCATAAAATCCGTATGTCCTTATATCCCGGTAAAGGATATAAATGTTCATCTCAGGTTTCATCTCTTTAAGCTTCAAGGCATTCTTAATTGCCCCGTTGCAGCATACCCTGGAGCAATAAGGCCGTTCATCATTTCGACAACCTACGCACTGGATCATTACCAAGTTATCACAGTTGATGATATCCGGGTTTTTCTTTACTATTTCTTCCTCAAG
>DATKVL010000378.1:0-1230 GCA_035530115.1 Dehalococcoidia bacterium
ATTTGGCTAATACTGGAAGAGTAGCTAATACTGGAAGAGTAGCTAATACTAGAGGAGTAGCTAATACTGGAAGAGCAAGAGGTACTAGGAACTTCATCACCAGGCCAGCATTCTGTCCCTTTTGCAAGGGGAGTATGAAAATCGACTATAAAGATGTTTCTGTGTTATCTCGCTATATTTCCAGTCAGGGTAAGATTGTGTCGCGGCGGAGGAGCAGAAGTTGTGCTAAACATCAAAGAAGCTTAGCACAAGCTATAAAGAGGGCTCGTTATCTTGCTATGTTACCTTACGCACCAAGCCATATTTGGAAAACAGGAGGCGTAGGCCTATCCCGTTCGACAGTTTGAAAAATGCCAAAGCGGACTTATCAACCGAAGAAAATTTCCCGGAGGCGCAGCTTAGGTTTTCGCGCTAGAATGGCCACTCGAGCTGGAAGACGAGTGCTTCAAGCAAGGCGCCTTAAGGGGAGGTATAGGCTGACTCCAGTTTAACTCTAGCTTGTGAAGGAGCCTCATTTTTTAACTAATAGAGCACAATATACCTTGGTTTATCGACAAGGCAAAGTATGGACAAATAGCTTGTTAGTTATGAAGGCGATGTCCAATGGTTTAAATCTAAGCCGATATGGTTTTGCTGTGACCAAAAAAGTAGGTAAGGCGGTGCAGCGTAATCGCTTGAAGAGGCTACTCAAGGAAATAATGAGAATGCAATCGCTAAAGTCGGGATGGGATATCGTCTTCATTGCTCGGTCTGTAGCAGTCAATGCTGACTATCACCAGCTAGAGAGGGCAGTAACCAAGCTTTTAGCTCGGGCGCAATTGTTGGAGAGCAACGGATGACTCAATTAGCTCTGGGTTTAATTAAATTGTACCAGAACACAGCGTCGAAGGTTCTCCCTAATGTTTGTCGTTTCCATCCTACATGCTCGCAGTATGCTTTTGAGGCAATTAAAAGACATGGGTTTGCCCAAGGTAGCTGGCTGGCAACCAAGAGGCTAGTTCGATGTAATCCCTTCTCCGAAGGTGGATACGACCCAGTACCGTAGTTATGAAATGAAGAAACCAAAGATATTGTTCCTCGTTGTAATTGCTCTTTTGCCCTTGATATTGGTTTCCTGTATTTCAGGTAGTGCTCAGTTAGCGAAGGGATGGTCAGGAACTGCAGTTCACGATGGCATTATTTATGTGGGCACCTTGGATGGCAGGGTGGTGGCGATAAATTCGTCAACTG
>DATKVL010000379.1:0-5245 GCA_035530115.1 Dehalococcoidia bacterium
GTGTCGACACCACAACCGAAAAATAGATAGTATCTCCAATGTGGTATTCACCAGCCGGCAGGATGAGATCCAGGTTTATCGAGTTGGCGTTGGAGTCCGCCGGGTCATAATCAGCCACTACAGGTATCGCCATGCCGAACATGGAAACTACCATTGCCAACATGACCAGTATTGGCATAAGTGCTCTTATTCTTTTTTTCATTTATCTCCTTTCATTAGTTTATAAACTGTATTTTTAGCAATAAAAAACGTCATTATTCTTAATATGCTCTTTCACCTCCTCTGACCGTGTATCATTTTCCGGCACTAAATAATTTTTAATCTTTTAAATCCTCTCCACCTCCTTTCAGCCGTTTCAGTTCCCTCTCTGTAGATACCCACAGTGAAAACTCCGGCAAGTATGCTTCAGGTTATCAGAATAGCCAGTCTCCCTATCGACCTCGGGCATGACGGCTGAAGTTGTCACGGCTTCTTTCCCCCACGCGCTCATACCTTCCATTGTAAAAGTGTACGTTTTCAGGTCTTGAAAAGTCACAAAATTTCGGGAAAAAAAATTACAAATTTGTGACATTTTTCCTTCAAAATAAAAAACCGACTTCTGTGGAAGTCGGTTTCACTATTGGCTCCCTATTGCCCAGGTGACCACTTTACAGGCAATAGTTCACAGCTTCCTGTTTCTATTCAACTAATGAAAGTATAAGGCCGGGATACTCAACAATGTGTCAATATCGCTGCCAAAAAGTCAATACCCTGAAGTTGACTTTTCCTCCAACTTTTTGCCTTTTTCAGTCATTATTTGAGTTCCAGGATTTCTTGCCTAGCTTTCTGCCGCTCCTCAACAATTCATTCAACTACAATGTAGCGGTCCTCTCCTGTCCCCAAGCCATGCCTCAAAGCTGTCATGATCTGGGGTAACTGCCAGGGGTCCGCCATGAGCTTGTTATTGGCCTCATAAGCCAGGAGCACTTTAATCGCTTCGACATCAATAGCCACAAGATCCCCGGAAGCAAGCACCACTTCAGGCTTCGCCAATTGGCCCCTGGCAGGACCACCTGAAACGAAGGCCTTTCTGCCATCCATGATTATGAGATTCGGCTGCCAGCACAGGCTGATTTCCGCAATCTTTTGCTCCAGGTGGCTAGCGTGAATAGCACGCCGTTCGCCAGGGTGCATAAAGCTTACCGCAAGCTTCAGCGCCCCCGAAAATCGTGCCAAATAATGGGTTTTCACGCAGGGCAGATATACTATCTTGTCAGCTTCATAGGCTGAACGCGGCATGGAAACAGAGCTCAGATAGTCCCCGTTAACCTTGACCCTTACCCAATCATCGGACTTATCATCGAAAGCAATGAGCTCCACCCCAAGATCACGCGCCACCTCGAACACACTCACTTTCCTGAACACCTTCCTGGTGGGTCTCCATATCGCTCCAGAGCTTTCGCCTATTGTAACTTTTGCTCCCGCTTCCAGGAGGAGTTCGACTACGGCGCGCAGAAACACCAGGTCAGTAGAGCCAGGATAGGGGTCCTGGCTGTTAAAATTTGGCTTAAGCAGAACCATGTCGCCCCTGCCTATAACCTGCTCCAGGGAACCCAGTAGCGCGATGGCCCTATCAATAGCAGCCCTGATGTCGCCACCTGCCTTCACCTTAGCCACCAGAGCCTGGCCATTTCTGAGCCAGGGGTTGGCAGGGCGAGGCCTGGGGTCAACAAGCGGAATATCCTTGGGCGCCCTATCAGTGAGGAAGTGATAAACCCCGGCAATCTTATCTCCAAAATCCGTCATTTGTGTTCCCCCTTGCGAACGGCAACTCTTAAGTCCTGCCATGCTCGTAACAAGTTTTTGGTTTTCAAATATTTGTGCATTTCAGCAACTTCTAATTAGACCTCAGTATCTCCTCCAGCACCTCTGACCATCTGTCCCCCAGGAGCCTGGTGTCTAACTTGATCTGCGTGGCACCTATTTTGACTGCGCCATCAACAGGGCTGGTAACTATCAGCCGGCGGCCATCGGTTTGGGGCTTTATCACAATTTGCCTTCCCTGTGTGGAAATAGAGCTTACCTCGGCCCACGTAGCCAGAACCTTGATTTTCACCACGTAAAGAAGATTTTCCACAGGCTTAGGCAAAGGACCAAATCTATCTTTGAATTCTCGAGCCATGTCCTCTACTTCCCCTATATGCTCCACCCTGGCCAGTCTGTGGTAAAGGCTTAATCGAGTATTCAGATTGGGAACATACTCTTCCGGTATGTGGGCGGCTAAAGGCAGGGATATGCTGGGCAATTCCTTCGCTTCGCTCGTAATGACACTCTTCCTCACTTCGCCAGCTTGCTTTGCTTTCAACTCCTCCACTGCCTCAGCCAGTAACTGGCAATAAAGGTCAAAGCCCAGGGCGGCGATATGCCCGCTTTGCTTGACACCTAAAAGATTACCCGCTCCCCGAATTTCCAGGTCCTTCATAGCAATACCAAATCCCGAACCCAGTTCGGTAGCCTCGAAGATAGTCCTGAGCCTCTTATAAGCCTGGGGGGTCAACTGCTTCCCTTCGTCAAAGAAGAAATAAGCATACGCCTGGTTGATACCGCGGCCCACTCTGCCCCTCAACTGATAAAGCTGAGCCAGGCCAAACCTGTCAGCCCGGTCAATAATCAGCGTATTAACATTAGGCATATCCAGACCTAATTGGATAATAGTGGTGGTCACCAGAATATCATGCCTGTCAGCGATAAAATCCGTCATGACTTTTTCCAATTGCTCTTCAGGCATTCGCCCATGAGCTATGGCTATTCGAGCTTCGGGCACCAAATCCTGTAATTTGCTGGCAGCTAAAGCGATGCTTTGAACGCGGTTATGGACAAAGAAGACCTGACCATTCCTCTCCAGTTCACGCAATACCACCTGCCTGACCAGAGTGCCATCATAAACCCCAACATAGGTCTGGACAGACAGGCGTTCTTCAGGAGGCGTTTCCACGATGCTCATATCCCTGATTCCGGTTAAAGACATGTGCAGGGTGCGCGGGATAGGAGTAGCACTGAGGGCCAGGGTGTCCACTTCCTTCCTTATCTGCTTGAGTTTTTCCTTCTGCACCACGCCAAACTGTTGTTCTTCATCGATTATTACCACTCCCAGGTCTTTGAATTTGATGTCTTTTTGCAACAGGCGATGAGTGCCAATACATATGTCCACAGTGCCATTGGCTAAGCCTTCCAGGACTTCCCCTTCTTTTTCCGGCGGACAGAAGCGGCTCAGCATTTCTACTCTTAAGGGAAAAGTCTGCAACCTCTCAGTAAAGGTAATGAAATGCTGCTGAGCCAGCACGGTGGTCGGGACCAGAATAGCTACTTGTTTATTATCCATAACCGCCTTAAAAGCAGCACGCAAGGCTATCTCGGTTTTGCCATAGCCCACGTCTCCACAGATAAGCCGGTCCATGGGCTTGGCTTTCTCCATGTCCTCTTTAACCGTCATGATTGCCTCAATCTGGTCCGGTGTTTCCATATAAGGAAATGATGCCTCCAGCTCCTGTTGCCATAGTGAATCTTCACAGAAGGCGAAGCCCGGAGCCACTTCTCGGGCAGCATAAAGGTCAAGCAACTCCTGAGCAATTTCCGCCACCGATTCTTTAACCCTTTTCTTTGTCCTTTGCCATTCCGGGGTTCTTAAACGGCTCAAGTGGGGTGCCTGGTCGCCAGCACCGATATAGCGGCTGACGCGGTCTATCCGTTCAGTAGGCACATAGAGCCTGTCACCAGCGGCATACTCTAAAACAAGGTATTCTCTCTCCACTCCATCGGAGGACATCCTGGCCAGACCGTGGAACCTGGCGATGCCATGGTCAACGTGGACAACATAATCGCCAGGAGCTAACTGAGGAAGAAACCATTGGTGAGGTATTGGCCTCTTCTTGCCCGCTCGCGGCTGCTTCACAAAGCCAAAGAGCTCGGCATCAGTGATAAGGGTCAGCCTGTCATCCATTACCCAGCCTCCGTCCAGCGAGCCCTGGAGTACGGTGATTGAACCGGGCGGAGGTATCTGTCCTATCTCTGATGCCGGCGAAGTATGAATGTCCTCTTTCTGGAGAAGTTCAGCCAAACGATCTGCCTGATGGCTAACTACGAACACGCGCTGTCTTTGTTCCACCATTTGCTTAGCTGTTTTGAGGAACCTTTCCAGCTGGCTTCCATAACTCTGAGCTCTGATGAAGGGCAAAGCCTGTCCATAGCCCCGGGCGGCATCCCATGTTGCCAGCGCCAAAAAAAGAGCACCTTTCCTTCCTCTATCCCTTTCTTTCATCTGCGACTCTAATTCTTCCCAGGTGAGGTAAGGAGAGGGAAAGTCCTGAGGCAGCTCGCCTCTTTCTATCTTCGTGGCTCTCAATTCCTGAGTTTCTTCGTTTAGCCTGGTGATGGCAAGTTCAATTCCTTCAGGGTCATCGAGAACAAGCAAGGCATCACCGCCAAGGTAATCAAATACGCTTCCAGCCACCATCCCAGAGCTATCAGCCATTGGTATAAACTCCTTGGCCGGGGTGACAATCAACGAGGATACGGAGCTGGTTGAGCGTTGGTTTTCCGGGTCGAAGCACCTCATGCCTTCTACCTGGTTGCCAAAGAACTCTATTCGAACTGGCAACTGGCTGCAAGGGGGAAAGACATCAATAATGCCACCCCGTTTGCTTATCTGCCCGGGCAACTCGACAACGTCCTCCATTTCGTAGCCAATGCTTTGCCATCGGCGCAGTAGCTCCAGGGGCTCAGCAGCCACGCCTGGCTTTAGAATATGGCAAGCAGCCACAAAATCCCTTTGCGGGATGGTTTTATTCATGATTGCCAGGGCTGAGGTCACTACCAAGGGAGGTTTATCGCTCTCTTCATAAAGCGCTAAGGTGGCTAATGCCCTCAACCTCTCCATCATCTGATAGCTAACAGCCGATAGCTGAGAACTATCATAAGGCAGGAAGTCGAGTTCAGGGAGACGATGCAACCCGGCGGAAGGGGAACACCAGGCTCGAAGCTGCTCATGAAGCTTTCTGGCAGTCTCAGGCTGACCAGTCACCACCATGAGGGGCAAATTAAGCTCTTCGTAAAGAGCGGCAATCAAATAGGGCTTGGCGGCATCAAGTATGATTGCCTTATGCTCACCCCTGGCTGTGGACAGCTCCCCCACCAATTGCCTGTAGGCAGGCATTTCTTTGAGCAAAGAAAGCAAACAAGAGAGATTCATACGAAAATACCAATGCCC
>DATKVL010000380.1:0-1221 GCA_035530115.1 Dehalococcoidia bacterium
TCTAACAAAGTAAACAACTATGAACATCACGTTGCTTTGAAACCTGCTGATGGTGAGCAACGGCATGTAGCCGGTAACAAGGTCTACCCTTCTGCTGAACACGCAATCAAGGCTGCAAATGCAGAGCATGCAAAGAGTGGATTAATCCTTGGTGTTGAAAAATATGATCCACAGAAACATCCTACTGCCTTACCTGCTAGGGGCAAAGGTTCAGCAGCACATGCTGCTAATGAGAAAGAAAAAGCATTTCAAAAGCAGTGGCCAAATGGTGGCACTGTTGCACGTAAAGATGGTGGTTATCCAAGAGGTGCTGGTAGTGAAAAGCAAGGTAAGGAGAATCATTCTGCACTTCGTAACAAGGTTGCTGCAAACAGAGGTGCTGAAGCAGCAGCAGAGTTTGAAGGTCCAGTGAAAGCTGATCCTGCAAAAGAAAGATTGATGAGCAAGGGTAAGCGTGACGATGATGAAAAAGCAGCAGCACAACGTCATGAGTTGAATAAACCTGCTTCGTCTGGAAAGAATGGCTATGTAGGTTTCTACAAAGGCAAACGTGCAGAAGTGCATGCAGACACTTCATATGAAGCACAGCAGAAATTGGCCAAGATGCTAGGCGCAAAAAAAGCACATGAAGTTTCTTTTGGTCTGGCAGAAAAAGATGGCCAACAAGTTACCCATACGGCAGTTGATGCACAGCCCGGAATGGTCACACAGCAAAACTCCGGTGGACCTGCATGGAAGGGCAAGAATCTTGATGACAATCCAGTAGGTGACAGCTACGGTTCTGGTGACTGTGCTGCCTCACCTGATGCTGCTGCATGGCCGGGGCGAGTGTTATGAGATACACATTGATCTGTTTGCTGTTTGTAGCTACTGCTGCATTTGCAGTGAATGTACCAGACAGCAAGATCACGCCGGGTGATGCACGTTCAGTCACACAGCAAGTACTATGCACGACCAGTACCAAGTTGGTACGCAATGTTCCAGAGTCTGAAAAGAAACAGGCATACAAGAATTATGGTGTGTCTGGTGGTGATCATACAGGCTACTGCAACGGTGCCGGTGGTTGTGAGGTTGATCACCTAATCTCACTGGAGCTTGGTGGATCAAATGACATTAAGAACCTGTGGCCAGAACCTTACTTCGGTGCATGTAATGCCCATGACAAGGACAAGCTGGAAAACAAGTTGCATAAAATGATATGCAGCAACAAGATCAGTATCA
>DATKVL010000381.1:0-1124 GCA_035530115.1 Dehalococcoidia bacterium
CCCCAATAAAGAGCTATCTTAAGTTTAGCCATGTTTTACCTCCTTAGAACTCTGCTTTAAATGGCCCGATGAACTTGGCCCAAGGTTTTTTATGTCTTGAGTAAAACTATTAGTTACCTCAGCAAATTTTGCTCCTTCAGACGCGGAAACCCACTCCAGCCGAACCCTTTCTTCCTCTACGCCAAGCTGCTTCAACATCTTCTTAAGCAGCGGGATGCGGCGTAGTGTCTTGTAATTCCCTTCAATATAGTGGCAATCACCGGGATGGCAACCAAGGACTAACACGCCATCAGCACCAATGCTCAGTGCCTTAAGGACAAAGAGGGGATTTACCCTGCCGCTACACATCACTCTGATTATCCTTATATTGGGAGAGTACTGCATTCTGGAGGTGCCAGCTAGGTCAGCACCAGCATAAGAGCACCAATTACAGCAAAAAGCTACTATTTTTGGTTCAAAGTTGTCCATCTATCCTCCTAAAAGGGGTAGTTTTAATCCACCTTTACTTGCCAGCCCAATAACACGGATAACTAATACCATATCTGTCCCAAAAAGGCAATCCTGTATCTCGTTCATAATTAGCTCCTCAAATACTCATCTATATCTCTTGCTGCACGGCGGGCAGCGCCCATAGCACTTATTACTGTAGCGGCGCCGGTAACTATATCCCCGCCAGCCCAGACTTTGTCCTTCATCGTCTTGCCGGTAGTCTCATCAGCCACTACCGTACCCCACTTGGTTGTCTTTAATTCAGAAGTAGTTTGAGCAATAAGGGGATTGGGACGGGTGCCCAAGGCAGCTACCACCATATCCACATCCAGAATAAACTCACTTCCCTCTTTGGCAATGGGGCGCCGCCGACCGCTCTCATCAGGCTCACCCAGCCCCATCTCATAACACTCTATACCGACTACCCAGCCCGACTCATTGCCGATATACCTCTTTGGGTTGGTCAGCAGCTTGAACTGGATTCCCTCCTCCTTGGCATTCTCAACTTCCTCACGGCGGGCAGGCATCTCTACCTCTGAGCGACGGTAGATAATGTAAACCTTGTCAGCACCAAGCCGGAGAGCACACCGGGCTGAGTCCATAGCCACATTACCACCACCAATCACTGCCACCCT
>DATKVL010000382.1:0-1212 GCA_035530115.1 Dehalococcoidia bacterium
TGGCCTTTGTTTTCCTGGTCAATGCCTTCTTCATACCGACCATATCAAGGGCAAAATCTTCGGTTCGGGGCACATCAACCACCCTGCCGCCACAAACATCGGTGCTAAAGGGGTACATACCGAATGTCGGTGGACAATTGACAACTTCGTCTCCGGGCTCGAGGAAAAGCCTGAGGATAAGGTCAATAAGGTCATCGCTGCCCATGCCGCAAACAATGTGCTGGCGGCCCAGGCCAGTATATTTCTCTAAAGCCTTCCGTAGCTCTCTTTGCTCCGGGTCGGGGTAACTATGATAATAGGGATAAGTAGCTAGAGCTTGATAGACCTTTGGGGAACATCCATAAAGATTCTCGTTACCATCAAGCTTTATTACTTTATTAGAAGGCAATTCGGCTCGTTGGCTCAAAACTTCTGCAGGCTCGATAGGGGTGTAACCCTTCATGGTCACGAGCTCAGGCCTTATAAGTTTTTCGATGTTCATTTCAAATTTTCACCCTCACCCTCATCCTCATCCTCTCCCGTCAAGGGAGAGGGAAATCTTCGAGATTGCTTCGCTTCACTCGCAATGACACGGAGGGCTACAGCCTGGGCGTGGGCATCGAGTCCTTCAGCTCTAGCTATTACCACAGCAGCCTGGCTCAGTTCTCGCATGGCAGGCTCATCCAAGGCGATGATATTGGTAACCTTGAGGAAGTCCATAATACCCAGAGGAGAACCGAAACGAGCGCTGCCTCCGGTGGGCAATACATGGCTGGGACCGGCAACATAATCGCCTAGAACGACAGGCGAATTCTCGCCTATGAAAATACAGCCGGCATTGTGAATTTTGGGGATTAAAGCTGAAGCGTCGGATGCCATAATGGATAGGTGCTCCGGAGCGAAGAGATTGACCAACTCCACTGCTTGGGCCATGTCATCGACAAGCACAAGCATTCCGGCATCAATAGCCGTTCCAGCAGTAGAACGTCGCTTTAATTTCCCCAGTTGTATCTCAATTTCCTTGTCTACTCGGTCAGCCAGGTCAGTCGAAGTGGTGATTAAAATTACTGAAGCCAGGGGGTCATGTTCAGCCTGGGCCAGGAGGTCGGCGGCACAAAGGCTGGGGTCGGCCTTCTCATCGGCTACAATTACTATCTCACTGGGACCTTCGAGTCCATCGAGGTCCACTGCGCCATAAACCATTTTCTTAGCCAGGGTCACAAAGATGTTCCC